>NZ_JACD01000085.1:0-32255 GCF_000517825.1 Prevotella sp. ICM33 | reverse complement strand
CAAGCTCCGTCGCTCTATGCACCGACGGTGCCTCCGTGACTTCCATTGCTTTTTTTAATAATCCTCTGTCCTCTCCTTTTCTCCGTGTGACCTTTCGTCAGAGAACTAAGTTTGGACAAATCTTTATCACTCCAAATTCCGGAAGAACCTTTTTTATTACGTTTAATGCCAAACAGTCCTACCCAAAATGAACAATTTTAAATGGGTATCCTTAACCATCTCCAAAACCACTCCTTACAACGAATGTAATTATTTTTCACATCCTCGTTTTTAAAAGATGCTCTTTTGGCTTCGAAAAGACGCCCAATTGGCTTGCAAGAGATGCCCTTTTGAACGCTTACTAACGCCCTTTTCATGCCTAAGTAAGCACCTATTAGAAAGCAACCTTGTAAGTTCTTGATTTTATGTAAGTTACAAAGACATCACGATCAGTACTTTTTGGAGTTTTTAAGGGAGTTTTTACGCTTGCTTTGTAATAATTTTTCAAAGTAAGGGGAAGGTTATTTTCAGGTGAGGGTTTAAGGTTTAAGGCAATTAAAAAAGCCTGCCACGACCATGCGACAGACTTTCAAACTAATGACCTTATGCTTTTAACTTAAAAGAGTTTTCAATACTTGCGATTTCAGCATGGAATCCTTTGTCAACCTTTAGTCGGTCTTCAATCTTTGAACAACTGTGGATTACGGTGCTGTGGTCACGATTACCCACCAACTTTCCGATACGACTTGCAGGCATCTTCGTATATTTCTGTGCCATATACATGCTCACTTGGCGTGCCATCACAATGTCTTTCTTGCGAGAACGAGAGTTGACTGCCGACATCGTGACATTATAATGTGAGCAAACCTTGTCCATGATATCGTCAATTGTCAGCGGTTCGTCGTCAATCTTCACAGCACGTTTGATAACACGCTCAGCCAATCTCATATCAATATTACTATTGTAAACGACGCTGTAAGCGAGCAATGAGTTGATAACACCCTGAAGGTCACGTACACTACCATTAGCAGTTTCGGCGATAAAGCGCACTACATCCTCTGGAATGTTAAGACCATCACGCTTAATCTTGCTGTGGAGAATATCCACACAAAGCTGTACGTTTGGCTTTTCCAACTCTGCAATCAGTCCGCAAGAGAAACGAGTCAGCAAGCGGTCGTTCATACCCTTCAGGTCGACTGGTGGGCGGTCGCTCGCTAAGATGATACGTTTTCCGTTACGGAAAAGGTGGTTGAAAATATGGAAGAAGGTATCCTGCGTCTTTGTTGCAGTAACCCATTCCTGGATATCATCGACAATCAGAATATCAATTGTCTGATAGAAGTTGATAAAATCGTTGGTAGTATTCTGTCGTACAGAATCGGTGTACTGTACTTGGAACAGACGTGCAGACACGTATAACACACGCTTTTGTGGATAAAGCTGCTTTGCTTTTAATCCGATAGCATTCACAAGGTGAGTCTTTCCACAGCCCGATGGTCCATAGATGAACATTGGGTTAAACTGTGTTGTGTTAGGGTGTTCTGCGATAGAAAGACCGATAGAACGAGGGAGTTTGTTGCTGTCGCCTTCAACATAGTTGCTGAATGACTTATGAGGGTCGAGCTGCGAATCGAGGTCCTGTGGCACTGTATCCAGTACGGTTGGGCTCTGATTAGCGCGAGCAGTAGGACGCTGTGACGAGATATCCTCTACGGTGTCCTGCTCTAAGTCTTGTGACAAATGATTCTCCTGATCAACCATTACACGATACGTCAGTTGTACGCCTTGTCCGAAGACACGCGTCAAGACCTTACGTAGCAAGTCTACGTAATGTCCTTCCAAATACTCATATACGAATTGGCTTGGGACCTGAACTAACAATGTCTTTGATGCTGGCTTGTACGACTGTAAAACAATCGGACGAAACCAAGTGTCAAATTGCTGCTCGGTCACATTCTCCTTTATGAGCTGGAGGCAACTATCCCAAAGATTTTTAGGACTGACGTTCATAATTGGTTATCTATAAATATCTATGTCTTTCTCGAAATAGTGGCTTGCCGACTATCTCTGATTAATTTCGATAGTGCAAAGATAGCAATTTATTTATAAAGAGAACTATTTGTAAGATAATGTCCTAAAGACGTGAAAGTTTGTAAATCGTTATATCTGTGGAGGTTGCGTTATCTTTCTTACGAACCACTCATTTTGCGTAGTTGTGTAATTGTAAGTATTTGAAAAACAATAAGTTTCACCCGCCTTACACCCTTTATGACGCTGAGAGTGAAACAAACGCAGGGAAAGCGCAAAGAAGCTGATATTCAAACAGCTTCAAGAAGCTTTCCCTGCGTGTGAAACATTGACGATATTATTTAGACTATATTTAAATTACTTGTCTTTTCTACCAAAGATAGAGAAATGAACATAACGCTTTGGATGTGCTTTAAGATTTGTCAAAAGACTATCTGCTGAGCGCATCGTGCTATTAAGATTATTGTACAAAGAGGCGTCGTTAAGCATCAAGCCCATTGTACCCTCGTTGCTATTCAGCTTAGCAGTGAGCGAGTTCATATTGTCTAAAGTTGCGTTCACCTTAGCCATCGTAGCCTCAACATCGAGTCCGTTCACCTTATTATTAAGGTTAGACATCATCGTATTTGCGCCACGGATAGCCCCACGAGCCTCTGTAACGCCTCTGTTTGCGTTTACCATCATGCCGTTGGCATTGTCCATCACCCTACCAGCCTTTGCAGCCACAACAGGCAAAGAACCATTAACCTGTGCAAGCAAGGTGTTAAGCTCACGGGTAGAAGTAGTAAGATTGGCTGTAATCTTGTCTATATTGTGTACCGAACTCTGAAGAGCTGGGTCGGCAAGGAGTGTATTTACGCTTCCAAGGATGCTATCCAACTTTGGCAACATCTTCTGGATAGAAGGCACCATACTCTTCAAGTCGCCTAAAGTACCATCATTAATAACACCGTCAATCCATCCGTTAGGCTCCAAGAACTTCGTGCTTTTGCCAAACTGTAGTACGACCTTCACGTTACCCATGATGTCACTAACAATCTCAGCGGTAGTACCCTCTGGGATTCTCAATGTCTTTTCAACATCGATATCAACTGTGATAGACTCGCCTAACTTGTCATAGTCGTAATCAATATTCCTAACGATACCCACCTTAAAACCGCGAGCATAGACAGGAGTTGATGTAGACAAGCCCGTGATATCGTTGAACTTGATCTTGTAATGTGCGTCATTCGAGAAGAGGGAAATACCTCTTAGGAACTGTATTCCAAAGAATAACACAACGATAGCAAGTATAGCAACGATGGCAATCCTTACTTGTGGTGTGAAAAATTTCTTCATATCCGTTTTGTTTACTTATTCTTTTTATTCTTGAGAAACTCTGCTATTGCTTGGTTGACATCCATACGTGCACCGTTTTTGTAGGCAATAATAAAAGCTTGTGGGAAGTCTTTCAAGAGCTTTCCACGCAAGCGTGAGATGTCGTTATAATTCGTACTGGAGCCTATACAATACTTATAAAAGTTGCCTTCTTGAACACAATCAATGTCTGTATGCCCACGGAAGAGTTCACTACCCGACCGCAACTGACGGTTAGAAGCCAACACTTGCACCTTAAAGACAGGTACGCTCTTTGCCGTTTCAGCCTCTGAATCATTACAAGGGAGCAACTCTCGAATCGCATCTGAAATCCTCTTCTTCGCCTCTTGTACCTTATTCATAGGGCGAGCTGGGGGTGCTGGGGTGGAAGAACGTGGCTGCTCTACGGGTACTGTAGAACGAGAACGCTGCACTGGAGCCACAGAACGGGAACGCTCTATTGGCGCAACAGGATGCGGTTTAGTTGTTGGGGCAGTTGGGACAACGCGATCTATCACGATTCGTTTGTTCTCAACAGGGCGGTAAGGCACCACGATACGTGTGTCATAGGCATTCTTGTATTGTACAAAAGCATTGTAAATACCCTTTGCCATAGCATCTATACCCGCTGGAGAGTTCAGATATTCCTCCTCATCAGCTGCCGTAATGAAGCCTAACTCTATCAAGCAACTTGGCATATAACTCTCTCTCAACACGAGGAAACCAGCCTGATGAACACCCTTGTCGATACGTCCTGCAGACGAACAAACAGAGTTCTGTATCATTCGAGCTAACTCAACACTCCGCTCCATGTTCGCATTCTGCATGAATTCAAACATGATATAACTCTCTGAGGAGTTTGGGTCAAAACCCTGATAGGTCTGCTGATAGCCTTTCTCCATTGAGATTACGCCATTCTCTCGCATAGCCACATCGAGGTTAGCCTTTGCACGGTGCATACCTAAGGTGTACACCTGAAATCCCTTTACATAACGCCCTGATGCCACAGAGTTCGTATGTACGGATATAAAGAGGTCTGCCTTAGCCTTATTGGCGATGTCTGCACGTTGATGCAAAGGGATAAACACGTCGGTCTTACGGGTATAAATCACATTGACATCTGGCATATTCCTCTCAACATAACGACCAAAAGCCAAAGCTATATTCAAGTTGATGTCCTTCTCCTTTGATATTGCACCTATCGCACCAGCGTCATGACCACCATGACCGGGGTCAATAACAAGTGTGAACCGTCCGTCTGCAGCCCATGACAGGCTTACCGACAAGACCAAGAAAACAAGGAGAAGCGATATTTTCTTAAACATACTTAACTATTTAAAGGGCAAAGATACGGCTTTTCGTTGGGAAACCAAGGCTCTAAACCTCGGTTTTATCATTTATTAAGTGTAATTCCACGCCTGCCCCATCACTGTCAGCACCCATTGGGGGATTAAGTTTCACGAGTTTTAAGTCGATACTACTTAGCATTGGGAAAGCCGCACACAATGCTTCGACAATGGACCCAGCGACAGATTCTAACAGGCGAGCGGGTTGTTTCATGACTTCTCTTATGACATTAAAAGCCTCTGCATAGTTCAGTGTGTCAGCAACATCATCGCTCTCCATTGCCGTTGCAAACGGATAGCCTAACCGTAGGTCAAGAACGTACTCATTACCGACCATTCGCTCCTGCTCCCCTACTCCGATACGAGCATGGAAGTGAAGACCTTGCAGAAGTATATAACTTGTCATTAATTTCATCATTCTTTAAGAGAAGTGAGGGCAAGACGAGCTGCCTGCCCTTTGTTTTAATCCAAGACTGTCATTAGTCTACAATAGGTATATGTATGGTTTACTAATAACCGAAATGGGATTTAATTGAACTTTACTGCTAACTGCTTAGCCACAACGTGAGGCACCACAGTTGGTACAAATCAGACAACCTTCTTGATAAACAAGGGTCTCTTGACCACAGACTGGACATTTCAAGCCTGACGCACTCGTACCATCAACAACATACTTCTTCAATGCGCGTTCAACACCATTCTTCCAAGTATTGATGCTTTCGTTCTTCAATTGCAGCGAACCAACGAGCTTGATGACGTGATCGATTGGCATACGATAACGCAATACGCCTGAAATCAACTTCGCATAGTTCCAATACTCTGGGTTGAACTTCTCTGACAAGCCTTCAACGGTAGTCTTATAGCCACGCTTATTCTCGAACTGGAAGTCGTAACGATGACTGCCGTCTTCGGCTGTTTGCTTGATAATCTTACCCTTAGTAACGCTCTTTGGAAGGGCAATACCCTCCTCATCGTCCTGCAAACCAGTAAAGATTTCGTAAGGATAACCCTCTAACAAACCAACGAAAGCCACCCATTTCTCTTTGTTGTTTTGGAAGCGTACGACGTCACACTCCAATTCTTTTGGACGAACTTCAATTACATTTGGATGATTACAGATATGCTCATGATGTTCCTCAGCTGAGTTAAGGTCTTTTACCTTCTCCTCATCGACAGGCTTTTCGTCCTTTGTCTTGTCCTTCTTCGATACCGAAATCATCACACCTGAGCGACTCCCGTCACGATAGATAGTACAACCCTTGCAACCACTACGCCATGCCTCTACATAAAGTTTGTTCACCAACTCCTCGTCAACCTGATTTGGAAGGTTCACAGTCACTGAGATTGAGTGGTCTACCCACTTCTGAATCTCGCCCTGCATACGTACCTTCATTAACCAATCGACGTCGTTTGCGGTAGCTTTATAATAAGGAGAGCGCTTCACAAGTTCGTCAATCTCTTCCTGACTGTACTTCTTCTGCGTATCGATTCCGTTCACCTCCATCCATGTCAGGAACTTACGGTGGTAAACAATGTACTCTTCAAAAGAATCACCTACCTCATCAACGAAGTCTACATGTACATCCGTATCATTTGGATTCACCTTACGGCGACGCTTATATACAGGCATAAAGACAGGTTCAATACCCGATGTCGTCTGTGTCATGAGCGAGGTTGTACCCGTAGGAGCAATCGTCAGACAGGCAATATTTCTACGACCATACTTCTTCATATCCTCGTAGAGTTGTCCGTCAGCCTCCTTCAAACGAAGAATAAACGGATTCTTCTCCTCTCGCTTAGCATCATATATCTCAAACGCACCACGCTCCTGTGCCATTGTCACTGATGAACGATAAGCATTCAGAGCCAAAGTGCGATGGATATCAACAGAGAAGTCGGTTGCTTCCTGTGTTCCATAACGCAAGCCCATAGCTGCTATCATATCGCCCTCAGCGGTGATTCCCACACCTGTACGACGACCCTGACAGCTCTTTTTCTTGATCTTCTCCCAAAGATGATACTCTGCACTCTTCACCTCATCCACCTGAGGATCGGTCTTTATCTTCGACAGGATGAGGTCGATTTTCTCCATCTCAAGGTCGATGATGTCGTCCATCAATCGCTGTGCGAGCTGTGCATGACGCTTAAACAATTCCATATCGAAGCGTGCATGGTCTGTAAATGGGTCGATAACGTATGAATAGAGATTCAACGAAAGGAGTCGACAACTATCGTATGGACAGAGTGGAATCTCACCACATGGGTTCGTTGAAACGGTCTGGAAACCAAGGTCTGCATAACAATCAGGAATACTCTCTCGGATAATTGTATCCCAAAACAACACGCCCGGCTCGGCACTCTTCCATGCGTTATGTACAATCTTTTCCCATAATGCCTTAGCAGAAATCTCCTTCGTTACGCTTGGCTTGCTGCTATTGGTAGGGAACTGCTGTACGTATGTCTTATCCTCAACGACTGCCTGCATGAACTCATCGGTAATCTTCACCGACACATTAGCACCGGTCACCTTACCTTCTTCCATCTTGGCATCGATAAACGCCTCTGAATCTGGATGCTTAATACTTACAGAAAGCATCAAGGCACCACGACGACCATCCTGCGCTACCTCACGAGTACTGTTTGAATAACGTTCCATAAAAGGAACAAGACCCGTTGAAGTCAGGGCTGAGTTGTTCACTGGTGAGCCTTTCGGACGGATATGAGTCAAGTCATGTCCTACTCCACCACGACGCTTCATCAACTGTACCTGCTCTTCGTCAATGCGCATAATGGCACCATAAGAATCGGCATTACCGTCCAAACCAATTACAAAACAGTTGGAAAGGGATGCCACCTGATAGTTATTACCGATACCTGTCATCGGACTACCAGCAGGGATAATATATCTGAAATGGTCCAAGAGATCGAAAACCTCCTGTGCCGTCAAAGGGTTCTTATATTTGTTTTCAATACGAGCTATCTCGTTAGCAATGCGCCAATGCATCTGTTCTGGCGACTTCTCATAGATATTTCCGAAGCTATCCTTCATCGCATACTTGTTGACCCACACACGAGCAGCAAGTTCGTCTCCACCGAAATAAGCTAAAGATGCTTGAAAAGCTTCATCGAATGAGTAAGTTTGTTTGGTTTCCATTATTGTCGTTTTAGAATTTTTTTCGTCTGCGAAGTTACGAATTGTTTTCCAAAATAGAAAACATTTACTTAACTTTGTAGCATCAAAATTATCTAAAATGAAAACTATAAATACAAGAAAGACGATAAGAAAATACACCAACAAGGATGTATCGGAGGATTTACTGAAAACTCTATTAGAGAAGGCTGAGCGTACCCCAACAATGGGAAACCTGCAGCTTTACTCGGTTGTCATCACACGAAACGAGGAAAAGAAGGCGCAATTGGCACCTGCTCATTTCAACCAATCGATGGTCATGGGAGCACCTGTGGTCCTCACCTTCTGCGCTGACTTCCGTCGTACTACGCTCTGGGCGGAGAACCGTAAGGCTACTCCGGGTTACGACAACTTCCTTTCTTTCCTCAATGCTGCCACCGATGCGCTGCTCTATTGTCAGACTTTCTGCAACCTTGCTGAGGAAGAAGGCTTAGGTACTTGCTTCTTGGGTACAACCATTTACAACCCCAAAGCTATCATTGAAGTCCTACAACTGCCACGCTTAGTGATGCCTGTTGCCACTATCACACTCGGTTGGCCTGCAGAAGATCCTGCCCTCACCGACCGCCTTCCTATCGACAGCATCATCCACCACGAAACTTACGAAGACTATACCCCCGACCGTATCGATGCTTTCTATACGCCAAAGGAGCAGTTAGAGGAAAACAAACACTTTGTGGAAATCAACAACAAAGAAACCCTCGCACAGGTCTTCACCGACCTCAGATATACAAAAGAGGCGAATGAAGCAATATCAAAGGCGTTGTTAGAAACGCTGAAGGGGCAGTGGTAAAAAAAAGAAACAACCAAAACACACCACAGCAACAAACAGCCCCTCCCCCTTGCCCCTCCCCCAAAGGGAGGGGAGTAAAATGCGTGATACCCCTTGTGGTTTGCAAGTGTTTCCACTCATTATGATTGGCAAACTATATCCAGCACTCCCCTCTCTGCAGGAGAGGGGCTGGGGGTGAGGCTTTTTTTCATCCTATTAACGCCCCGCACATCATGTGCTAAGCCTCCGCACGCCGTGTGTTAAGCCCCCTCACATATCTCTTTACACACAAATACCAGCATTATTAGGTCTTCAGCATTGTCTTTCAAAAGGCTAAGACTATATGAGAATTAGCCTTAATCCTTACTATATTTTATATAAAACACACCTTTTATATATCCCTTCTCTATCCTGAAATAGCAAACAATATGGAAACCACAAGGGGTACCTCGCATTTCACTCCCCTCCCTTTGGGGGAGGGGTAAGGGGGAGGGGCCAGTTGTTGTTGGTTGTTGTATTCTTCTTTTTCCCTCAATTTCCTTTTGCTCTCAATATTTTTTTATATATTTGCACCATATTATAATCTATCTATTACACAACCTAAACATTTTAAATTATGGAACACATCCCACAAGTTTTTTGGCTCATTCCCATTGCATCAGTATGCGCCTTGGGTATGGCATGGTACTTCTTTAAGTCTATGATGAAAGCGGAGGAAGGTACTCCCCGCATGGTTGAGATTGCTGAATACGTGCGCCGTGGTGCCATGGCGTATCTGAAACAGCAATACAAAGTCGTATTGATTGTTTTTGTTGTTCTTGCGATCGTCTTCGCCATCATGGCTTATGGCTTCAATGCGCAGAATGAATGGGTACCCTTTGCCTTCCTGACTGGTGGTTTCTTCTCTGGTCTTGCGGGTTTCTTCGGTATGAAAACGGCTACCTATGCCAGTGCGAGAACAGCCAATGCAGCACGCAATGGACTCAACAATGGACTCAAAATTGCCTTCCGTTCGGGAGCTGTCATGGGACTCGTTGTCGTTGGATTAGGCTTGTTAGACATAGCCATTTGGTTCATTGTCCTTACTTGGTTCTATTCTGATAAGATGACAACGAGCGAAATGCTTATCACCATCACAACAACGATGTTGACCTTCGGTATGGGTGCATCGACACAGGCTTTGTTTGCTCGTGTAGGTGGTGGTATCTATACAAAGGCGGCTGACGTGGGCGCCGACCTCGTGGGTAAGGTGGAAGCTAACATCCCTGAAGACGACCCACGCAACCCTGCAACGATTGCCGACAACGTGGGCGACAACGTGGGTGACGTGGCTGGTATGGGTGCCGACCTCTACGAGAGCTACTGTGGTTCGATTCTTTCTACGGCTGCCTTGGGTGCAACTGCCTTTGCAGCCTCATCAGGTGATATGCAACTAAAGGCTGTCATCGCACCAATGCTCATCGCTGCCGTCGGTGTTTTCCTTAGTTTATTCGGTATTTTCCTCGTAAGAACGAAGGAGGGAGCCACAATGAAGGACCTTCTCCACGCCTTAGGATTGGGCACAAACACGGCTGCTGTACTCATTGCAGCTGTTAGTTTCCTCATTCTCTACCTCTTAGGACTGGAGAACTGGTTGGGTGTTAGCTTCTCTGTGATTGTTGGTTTGGCAGCTGGTGTTATCATCGGACAGGCAACGGAGTACTATACTTCCCAGAGTTACATGCCTACAAAGGCGATTTCTGAGGCAAGTCATACAGGTGCTGCGACTGTTATTATAAAAGGTATTGGTACGGGTATGATTTCTACTTGTGTCCCTGTCCTTTCCATTTCAGTGGCTATCATGCTGAGTTATCTCTGTGCCAACGGCTTTGACATGTCAATGTCAGCACTCTCTATTCAGCACGGACTCTATGGTATCGGTATCGCTGCGGTCGGTATGCTCTCAACCTTGGGTATCACCTTGGCAACAGATGCCTACGGACCGATTGCCGACAATGCTGGCGGTAATGCGGAGATGAGCGAGTTAGGAGCGGAGGTGCGCCAGCGTACTGATGCCCTTGATGCCTTAGGTAATACCACAGCTGCTACGGGTAAGGGCTTTGCTATTGGTTCGGCTGCACTGACAGCATTAGCGTTGTTGGCTTCTTATATCGAAGAAATCAAGATTGCCATGGCTCGTGTCGGTACACAAATGACCAACGTTGCAGGCGAAACCATTGATGCCACAAAGGCTACTATCCCAGACTTCATGAACTTCTTCCAAGTGAACCTGATGAATCCAAAGGTGCTTGTCGGTGCGTTTATCGGTGCTATGGCAGCCTTCCTTTTCTGCGGATTGACAATGGGTGCCGTTGGTAGAGCAGCTGGAAAGATGGTGGAAGAGGTGCGTCGCCAGTTCCGTGAGATTAAGGGAATATTAGAAGGAACAGGCACACCAGACTATGGACAATGCGTAGAAATCAGTACTCAGAGTGCGCAACACGAGATGATTATCCCATCGCTTTTAGCCATCATCATCCCCGTTGTCGTCGGTCTTTTACTCGGAGTGGCAGGTGTATTGGGCTTGTTAGTAGGCGGTTTGGCAGCCGGCTTCACCCTTGCCGTCTTCATGTCGAATGCTGGTGGTGCGTGGGACAATGCGAAGAAGTATGTCGAGGAGGGCAACTTCGGTGGTAAAGGCTCTGACGCTCACAAGGCAACCATCGTCGGTGACACCGTTGGCGACCCATTCAAAGACACTTCTGGTCCATCGCTCAACATCCTTATCAAACTCATGAGTATGGTCAGCATCGTCATGGCGGGCCTCACTGTTGCCTGCTTATAACAACACTCTCGGAGTTGTTTTCGTGAGAAATAAAATCTTAAAACCAAACCGTTCATTAGAAAACTTTTATAAAACACACTTTGTTTATAACTAACAAAGCGTACACTTATTGGGCATGAAACATACAAAAAGGATGTTTCAAGTAAAACAAAAGAAGTTTCTAATAGAGCGGTTTGGGATTATTTGCTCCTAAAGATACCATAGGAATAACTAAACTTTGAAAGGTAAAGCCGAAATACAAAATACAATCTGTAACTCTAAAAGATTATCACCTTAAAGCCAAATTATTATTAGCAAACGAATGGTGTCGCTGTATCAGGAATTTTACAAAATACCTTAAACTTTCATAAGACTCAAATCACAATATCTTATTTAAATTATACGTAATATATGGTAATTTTATAAAAAATAATTTATAACTTTGCCCCTGTAATAGAGTTATTACTTTTCTTACATTCCATAGACAAAGTAACTTATACAAAACAAGACAACCTTGAGCAAACCTAAATTGCTTAGTCATAATAAAACAAACATCAATTCCAAACTCTGTAGAATCATAACTATCAATAAAACGTATAATAATGAAAACAATGATTACAAGAAACCATAATCAAATCAATGGCATTCGTTCTGACCCCAAACTAAACCTTCAACTTACCAATCAGAATTATAGCAAATCTATGACATGTAAATAAAGACAGCTTGCTATAACTTCTTTTTCAGTCCCTACTGATTATAAATCAAAAAACTATATATTAAGTAATTATAATATAAAACTATTTCAACAATTATTTTATGTGGCATTTATTACCTCCTTATGTTTTTATTTACCTATTGTGGAAATTAATCAAAAGAATATCAAGCGTCCCTAACAAAAAAACTAAGAATATTATAATTCTTGGTTGCAAAGAATCTGGTAAGACTGAGTTATGGAGTAGACTTGGTGCTGACCTCAAAGAATCTTCTAAGAATAGGACGTCACAACAGACAGTTTCTGAATTTACAATTAGTAAAAATGAGAAAACCATAACTATCTCTGAAACAAAAGACATTGGAGGAGGTGATGACTGGGTTTCAACATATGATGAATTAATAAGTAAAGGCACATTCATTTATTATTTAATTAATGGACACGAATTTGAGAAGAAATCAAGTTTCAAAGAAGTAAAAAGCCAGATTGAGAAAATCTCAAGATGCATTAATGGAAAAGAAAATTGTGGATTGAAAATTTTAATAACTCATTTTGATGAAATCAACATAACTGAGCAAGAACTGAAACAAAAAATTAAACAAAAACTTGAAAACAAGATTACAAATATTATACTTAAAGGAGTAAAACAAAAAATAACACAATTTCTCGACAATAATGTCGACTTTGTAAACTTGTTAGATGAGAAAGATATTAATAAAATTAAAGATGAAATACTTGAAGCCTTATGAAATCAAAAAACAAAATAGTTTCAGTTTTATGGTATCAGCCTTTTGACCCTTCTGAAGCAGATGTGGTCGTAATGAATGGTGTTAGAAAGAATCCAGGCTCAGAACGTTCTGAAGCATTTGATTTATTATACAAAAAATCAAACATTGCTTTGGGACATAAAACTCCTTGGTGTGGCTTTATTGGTCAGTATTTTTTTGCTAAAGGTTTTATAATCAATGAAAACAGAAAAGTGTCCTCTTTTTTATATATCACAAAAAAAGAAGCAGGCAAAAAAACAACTGATTATAAGGTAAAAATGAGAGAGGATTTTAAGGAAGAATCACTTATGTTTGATGATTCAACAGAGCTTTACTTAACAAAAAAGACGAATCCAACAACAAAATGGATAGTTTTAGGTACTGCTTTATTAATTCTGACAAGTTTAATCTTTTTATATATTTGTAGTAATGAGTAAATATAAAACCATTTTAGTTTCCAACGAAGACTTTGTATATGGTGTAGAGAAAAACCACTATCCAGAAATATTAGAATTAAAGGAGCAAGGTAGCATAGATGTGTGTACCAAAGAAGATGCCAAAGAGAAATATGCTTCAATAGTAGATAGCCTAAATAATGAAGATGCTATTTATTTACTTAATCCATATACGAACACATGTACACCATTCGATAATCCAGATCTTGAACAGAAAATGATTATCGACGAAGGTATTGCTGTTAGAGAGGCACTTGTTGCTCTTGGAGCAAAGCATATTTTTATAAAAGAAGAGGTAGAAGAAAAAAAAGAAGATAATGGTAAAGTTAAGGTAGGAGGAGGTACACCTATTTACGAAGGAGAACTTAGTATTGAAGGAACAAAGGCTATTCGTCTTAACTTGAAAAAAATATTAGAAAGTAATGATAATGGACGAGAACCAGAGTCTATAGAGATTTGCTATAAACGAATCTATGAAAGTGGTTTAAGCAACAATCCTAATCTGACAAGTTTATTTAAGCGACTAAAAGATAGTAAAGATAAAAGACTCTTCGGAACAGAAAAAATATCTATAGAATATGATAAAGAATTAAGTAGGTCCCTTGATGTTGCTTTGAAACTAAGTAAATTAGAGGTTTTTAATGCAAATATAGGGGGGTCTTACAAATCAGAAGCATTGCACTCTTTCAAATATGAAGTATTTGCAGATTTCGGTCCACATACTCCAAAAGAGGTATCAAGTAACATTATAGACGAGTAAAAAACTTACATACACTTAATTTTCAGAAAGTGACACCGTTGGCGACCCATTCAAGGACACTTCTGGTCCATCGCTCAACATCCTTATCAAACTCATGAGCATGGTCAGCATCGTCATGGCAGGCCTCACTGTTGCCTGCCTATAACAACACTCTCGGAGTTGTTTTCGTGAGAATAAGGCTTTACTTTCATGGAAAGAAATGTTTATTTTCCCAACAGAAAACATTTCTTTTCGTGAGGGTAATCCGCTGTATGCAGGCTGTAAGATGCCTGACTCTGTGGCTAAAGCTATTTATAAGGTTCATTTTAAGACTTCGAAAATCTCTGCAGATAAGGATCTGAAAAATCATTACATAAATTCAAAGAAAACATCAATAAATAACGGCAAAAACACATATAAAAAGCAAGTTTGTAACCATAAGGAAATCAATTAGTTATAAAGGAGTAAAGTAAGAGGTGCTTAATTGGACTTCAAAAGGGCGTTAATAAGACCTCAAAAGGGCACCTTTTGCAAGCCAAAAGAGCATCTTTTAGACCCCTAAAGAGCATGTATTGGTTTTGAGATGAGTGAAAATAGTTTACAAATACTTTTAAACCAGAGAACAATAGCTTTTCTATTCATACTTCAATTTACCTTTTTCAATGATTTTCAAAGATTTACTCTAAAGACTTGCAAGATTAAAATAAAAGAACTATCTTTGTCGTGACAGTTTCCACCACGCCTCTTTTAAATGCGTACCAAGGTGGAACTTTTGCTTTTAATACACTTATGAGTAAGCAAATAGCTTAATAAAAGAACCAATAAATAATACATGGACTAAGAAACTATAGACCCTTCAACACATTCGACTGAATCGCTTAAAATACGAAGCGGTAAGAAAGCAGACGCAATTTATAACACAATCTAAAATTAAATTAACAAGAATGACAAATCTAAAAACAGGAGAAGTCATAACCTTCAAATAACACATGAGTTATGAAACGTAGTAGATTATTATTGTTAATAATAAATTATATTTATCACGATAATATTTATTTGATGTCTCCAATTGTTGATTGGAATTTATTAGATGTGCTAAATAAAAATATTCGAAATAATTATGAAAGAATTAGACCCATTTTGTTGAAATGGCAGGAAAATGGATATATAAAATTAATAGAAGATAACGAGATTGCTTTTTCTTTTATTCCAGAGAAATTACCATCAAAAGAAAAACTAATAGAAGAGAGCCTGAATTTCAAATAATGATTGATGAGAATGGTGAACTTGAAAACAGGTAGAACAATAACATTAAAATAATATGAAGAGAATAAAAATTATTCGTGTATTGGCAACTTATATTTGTCATGATCCATTTGCATATAGCCCTATCTGGACATGGGATGGATTTCCTCCAATTATATATACAGAAAGGGAAAGAATACTTCCTGTATTAAAAGAATGGGAACATAAAGGATATTTAACTTTAATATATGATGAGAAAATAGCCTTTATCCTTAACGTAGAAAAATTACCATCAAAAGAAAAACTAATAGAAGAAAGTCGTAATATTAAATAAAGAATTGTAGAAGTAGAAAAGAAATTAACGAAGAAAGTATGGGACTTTGCCTATAGCTGCTTTATTTGTTCAAAGACAAATCATAGATAGAAGATAACCTGCATGTTACATGGCATAATAGAATATCAAAGGGGAAAAATGCAAAGAGCTGGCACGCACTGTAATACATTTGCCATCTCCATTCAAAGAGCATGTCAAGTCTATTTCAAGTGACAATGGTACTGAATTCGCTTGCTATGAAATGATAGGAATAAGTCTTGGGGTCACCTCTATTTTATAAAGAATGTCAATTTTTTCCTCATTTCAAATATTATCCTTACCTTTGTCTTAAGATTATTGACATAAAACCTATGGTATTACTTGTCAATCCTAAATTATTATTTATATCGTAATATTGCTATGATAAAAAGATTTATGCTGCTCGTTGCAGCAATGGTAGTGAGCATCAGTGCATCTGCACAGTTTCAAGAGGGTAAGGGCTACTTAGGTGCTTCCTTGACAGGACTCGACTTGCACTATAATGGTCATGACGGCATGAATATTGGTGTGCAGGCTAAGGCGGGTTACTTCCCTTGGGATAACCTCATGGTACTTGCTACATTCGATGCTGTACACAATGGTTCTGAGGCTGTTGCCGACCATATCAGCGTAGGTGTTGGTGGACGTTATTATATCACACAGAACGGACTCTACTTGGGTGCGGGTGTGAAGCTTCTCCATGCCAACCATAGTTATAACGACCTGATGCCGGGTGTTGAGGTGGGTTATGCCTTCTTCATCAACCGTTCGGTGACAATTGAACCTGCTATTTACTATGACCAGTCATTCAAGACACATAACTATTCGACAGTGGGCTTGAAGGTTGGTCTCGGCATCTACCTCTTTGATGATTAATCAAGAGGAAGCAACAGATATTATTTTAAGGACTGGCTGTCTGTATAGGGATGCACTTTTGGGGTGTGTCCCTATATCTCTCAAAATCAAAGCCATTGTCCTAATCGACTATATAGAATAAAAAAGAGGATTACAAGCGTAACCCTCCTTTCGATTATCTCCAGCCTACGAGAATTAATTTTAAATGCAACAATACCCTTCTCAACTCTTAGAACGTGCCGTAGAGGCTTTCTCACAGTTGCCAGGTGTGGGGCGCAAGACCGCTCTGCGCCTTGTTTTGCATCTGCTACGCCAGTCGACTGAGGACGTGGATAGCTTTGCGGATGCTGTCATACGTGTGAAACACGATGTGAAGTATTGCAAGGTTTGCCATAACATTTCCGATAATGAGGTTTGTTCTATCTGCTCTGACCCACGCCGAGATGCGTCAGTGGTCTGTGTGGTAGAGAACATTCAGGACGTGATGGCGATTGAGAATACCCAGCAGTTCCATGGATTATACCACGTTTTGGGGGGTATCATCTCTCCTATGGACGGCATCGGACCGCACGACTTAGAGATTGAATCGCTCGTAGAACGTGTGGAAGAGGGTACGGTGAAGGAAATCATCCTTGCCCTTGCCAGTACCATGGAGGGCGACACAACCAACTTTTATATCTCACGTAAGCTGAAAGACACAGGCGTGAAACTGTCGGTTATCGCACGAGGTATCTCTGTTGGCGACGAACTTGAATATACTGATGAGGTGACGTTGGGCAGAAGTATTCTGAACCGCACACCTTTTGAATCTTAAAACAACCATGGATAAAACAAGAAAAATACTTCTTATTGAGTTCTTTGGCTCATGCCTTATCACACTGCTCATCATCGCGGTGTATGAACTTGAACTGATCTTGCCCGGTGCGTGGGCTGATGTTGAAAGCAGTAATATGGTTACTGTGCAGTTTCTTATGCAGCTGTTGACCCTCGCTACTATCCCACTTGCACTCTTCCTTTTCAAGATTGGCTACGTACACTCTGACTTACATACCGACGAGAGTCACGTCAGTCGTAAGCTTCTCTTCTGGGGTAGCGTGCGAATAATGATGCTTTGCGTTCCGATGATACTCAACACCTTCTTCTACTATGCCTTCGGGGATAGTGTAAGTTTCTTCTATCTTGCCGTCATCTTAGCGTTGAGCTTATTCTTCGTCTTCCCCAACAAGAAGCGTTGCGAGCATGAATGTTCTATGGATAATTCAGAACAAGCATAAATGAAGCTGAGCGTTGTCATCGTTAATTATAACGTAAAATACTATCTCCAACAGTGTCTTGAGAGTCTTCAGCGCGCTTTGAAAGGCGTTGAAGCAGAGGTATTTGTGGTTGACAACCATTCTCATGACGGTTCCGTAGCCTATCTTCGCAGCCGTTTCCCTGATGTTCACTTCATTGCCAGTGCGCATAACTTAGGCTTTGCGGGTGGTAATAATATTGCGATTCGGCAGAGTAAGGGCGAATATGTCTTACTACTCAATCCCGACACGGTTGTGGGCGAGGAGGTTATCCGTGCTTCTATCGACTTTATGGATAGCCACCCTGCAGCGGGAGGACATGGCGTACAGATGCTTACTCACTGTGGTGAACGAGCCTTAGAAAGTCGTCGTGGCTTGCCGTCACCCATTGTTTCGTTCTATAAGATGGTAGGACTTTGCAAGCACTTCCCACAAAGTGACCGCTTTGCACATTATTATATGGGTAGTCTGTCGTGGGATATTCCGGGCAAGATTGAGGTAATCAGCGGTGCTTACTGCTTCCTTCGCAGGGCTGCCTTAGACAAGGTAGGACTCTTAGACGAAGATTTCTTCATGTATGGTGAGGATGTCGACCTCAGCTATCGACTGCTGAAAGGTGGCTTTGAGAACTGGTATCTCCCCGTGCGTATCCTGCATTACAAGGGCGAAAGTACGCAGAAGTCGAGCTTCCGATATGTTCACGTCTTCTATGATGCCATGCTCATCTTCTTCCGCAAGCATTATGGCGGTATGAACGCACTATGGCGACTACCGATTAAGACGGCTATCTACGTGAAAGCCTTTGGTTCACTGATAGGTACTACCATTCGAGCAACGAGAAAGAAATTGGGATTTCGCACTTCGAAAGCTAAATCATTCCCACATTATATATTTGTTGCAGGCAAAGATGTCATGAGAAAATGCCAACAATTAGCAACTGACAATGCCCTCGTGGCAGAGTATCGAGTAGCGGATAAGGACAGCTTGCAACACACGCACACCGACCTACTCAAGGAGTTTGGAGGGAAAAGTCGCGCTTACTGCATCGTCTATGACACCGACTTATTCAGCTATCAAGACATCCTAAATGTCTTTGCTGAACAGCCAAAGCAGAATATTCACATCGGTTTCTACCATAGAAAGGAGAACAGAGTCGTCACCATGATGGAAGTTATAGGAGATTAAAGCATGGAAAAGAAACAGCACGTGGAAGTCAGACTGAGAGCAATGGAGCCGGAAGACCTCGATATGCTCTATCACATTGAGAACGATCGTAGCCTATGGAACATCAGTGCAACGAATGTTCCCTACAGCCGTTATGCCCTGCATAACTACATTGCTGACGCGAAAAACGATATCTATATCGACGGACAACTGCGTATGATGATTGAGAATCGTGAGCAGGAAATTGTCGGTGTGATAGACCTTGTCAACTTTGATCCAAAGCATCAGCGGGCGGAAATGGGTATTATCATCATGAAACCTTTTCGCCAAAAAGGCTATGCAAAGGCGGCTATTTCTGCCTTAATCGACTATACGCGCAATGGGCTACACCTCAAACAAATCTACGCTGTAGTAGACGTTGACAACGAGGTGTCAATCCGCTGTCTTTCGTCCATTGGTTTTACAAATGGCTGTATACTGAAAGAGTGGCTTTATTGCGACGGACAATACAAGGATGCAAGGGTAATGCAACTTTTTATATAAAAAGCATAAATTAATTTTGGTGGAATAGATTTTTATTATTACCTTTGCACACGCAAAACAGAAAAAGGGTTTTAAACATCCATTTTGGTGCGTTAGTTCAGTTGGTTAGAATGCCTGCCTGTCACGCAGGAGGTCACGAGTTCGAGTCTCGTACGCACCGCTGAAACCTTGGCTTCCCGCCAAGGTTTTTTTGTTTATGACAAATTAACAGGGTGGACAAGAGAACCGCTGCTTGCAAGAAAGAGACAAAGTAACATGAGAACATGTATTTAAGAAAGAACAAGTGGACGAGTTAACAAGCGTTGTAAAAGGGAGATATAGCAATGCAAAAATAAGTTAACAGATGTTACAGAGTAACTAAATATAAGCCTCAGCGAAGTTAACAAACACTAAACCCAAACGATTGAATTTGCAATAGATATTTAAAAATCGTACCTTTGCAGCAGAAAAAACGCATATAGGTGACGGCGTATACTTCCACCTTTACTTTTAACCATTATATATATGGCTTACTTATTTCTTGCTCTCGCTATTATCTTAGAGGTTTGTGGTACTATTTGTATGAAGCTCTCAGACGGCTTTAGCAAACCACTTCCAGTCGTAGGAACTTGCTTGACATACATTGCATGTTTCTATTTCCTATCACTTTCACTTAAGACCATTCCTTTAGGAATTGCTTATGCCGTTTGGGCAGGACTTGGATTGGTATTAAGCAACGTGATTGCAGTTGTCTTCTTTAAGCTACACTTTGACCTTGCTGCTGGCATCGGCATTGCTCTCATCTTAGCAGGAGTTATCGTCCTTAACCTCTTTTCAAGTGCTTCTGCACACTAACCTCTAAATAAGGACAAAATAAAAGGAGGGTACACAACCGTTCGTTGTGTACCCTCTTTTTAGTAGATAAACGAACTTAGTAGCCGAGTGAACAAGTTAACAAGTAAATCTTCTGCATAGCTTCTTATTCTGTTATCAACTCAAAATAACGTTAGCCTCTCCCCCACTTTTACGTCCCTTGCATCAGTGAGCATTGAATAAAACGTTTGAGAAATAGCTCTGTGCGCTCCATAACCCTTAGACTTCTGAGAATTCTTGTCCATCTAAAAAGAGTTTGTAGCGCTGCGCTTTCTTGCATATATCCGTCTTCTGTGAGAGGATATTATTACCCAAGAGCTATGAAAAGTTATTACAAATCATCAGAGAATATCTCAAAGAAAATGGCTAAAAGCGAGCATTTTTAGTACCACTGCAATCATCTTGTTATCAACAACATACAAAGTCACATTGCAAAAGGTGCTTACTTGGGTTCCAAAAGGGCGTTAGTAAGAACGCAAAAGGGCACCTTTTGCAAGTCAATTGAGCACCTTTTTGCAGCCAAAAGACCATATATTGGTTTTGAAGGGTATGAAAAAAATTGTCAAATATCAAAGTAAACGAGTTTACAAGTAGACAAGATAATCAGGTATATACATAAAGAGCACTTCTTCCAAAGCAAAAGGGCATGAATGGAAAGCCAATTCATGCCCTTTATTTATACCACTATTAATTATATTTACAGAGCAAAGGGCGAGAGAAGATGACAACACCAAGTTGCGCTTCAGCCATCACTCTCAAATATCTATCACAACATATAACTTATAAACTTGCTCTCTCCTTAACTCGTCAACTAAAACTCACTCTTCTGTTTCTCGGTCTTTCTCCGCAAACAAATCGTTAACACGTCCACAAAGCCCCGTCCCTTTGTTACTCAAAAGAACTTTGTTCATCTGTTACCTTGTCTTCTCTCACAAGCAACTCGTTTACTCGTCTACTTGTTCACTTGTCTACTTGCTCACTCGTTCACTCGTCTACTTTCTCACCTTCTTACCTTTAACTATCACAATCTGGTTGTGGAGATTCTGATTGTCCACAACCTTCATGCCAGAGAGCGTATAGGTATCAGCAGACTGTTCGTGGTCGGCAGAGAGGTTGTTAATGCCTGTTGCAGCCTTTAGCGGAGTAAAGTGGAAGGAGATTGTATTGTCATTATTCCGAACAATCTGCTTGAGTCCAGCCTGAGGACTGACGTTATAGTTTGTATAGAAACTTAGACGAGGGTCAGTAGACTTCGTTAAGCTATTGTTCAAATCCGTTGGGAATGGGTCACTATTCTGCGTGTCATGATCGAGTCGACCATCTGCAGACACTATCGTGAAGCGTGGATGACGCTGTGCAGAAGCAGCATTGAGGTTGTTCATTCGCCATGAATAAGCATCGAAATCAACGTGGAAGACCATCAGTCCGTGCCCTGGCAACTCAGCATCCCAGCGGTGAGGCGTGCGATTCTCAAAGATATAATACTCATTCTTCGTGTCTGGATTATAGAGGAAATAGGCATCGCCACCCTCAGCAATTCCCTTCATATTCTTCACCTCAACAGCCTCATCGGCAAGTGTGATAGGCTTTAGCCAACCCATATATGCCTTCTCATAAGCATCGTAACCAGCTGGCACAGTACCGATTCCAGTACCACCATAGACGTTAATCAGACTCTCTGGTCCACCGTTATAACTACCCGCACACATCAAATCATATCGTCCAGAACCAATGTTACTGCCGCCACGTGTGTCATAGAAGTCGGGCAGACCGAGACAATGCGAGAACTCATGACAGATAGTACCGATACCAGAATAGTAGATACGCGACTTCTCATTCACCTTCGCACGAATGATTTCATTGCTACAAGCGTATGTATTTATCGTTTGTCCGTTGAATGTCAGTGCGTCAAGTCCTGCATCGGTAAGGGAATACTTGTGTGGCCAGATAGTACTTGGCTCACCACCTGTCGCCTCACCCTCACCGGCATAGATGACATAAACCTGCTCTACTTCGCCATCATCATCCCAGTCGTACTTACTGAAATCTACCTGCCCTTGAATAGCATTGCAGGCATCAATAATCATCTGTGGTGCATTCGCATCATTCATATTAGCTGTTCGCTCACCATAAAACTGATGAGGATGCTTGAGCTTTACGGGTCCTACGACATCGAAAGTGAGGTCGAACTTACCATTACTTTGGTCGAGGAAATAGTCGTGAACACTACCGATAGCACCGTTATCATTGGTATATCCCACCTTATTGAGCATGTTCTCATAGAGTGTCTTGACGTCTTTCTCACGTGGTCTGAGCGTCAACACATTCTTTGGGTCTTTGAAAGCCACATCTTCGAACTCAACCAAGATGACGAGTCCTTTCTTTTTACCCTCCCATGTCATTCCCATTCCTTCTCCGAAAGGCTTAGAATTAACATGCATCTCATGTTGTTTTTGCAGTTGTCTTACTTGCTGAATGGCTGCTGCAACGAGTTCTTCCTTTCCCTTTCGCAATGCCTTGTCATGGGCTAACACCGATGAAGGCACCAACTGATTATCCTCGATACGCGCGTAATAATAGCTGCCATTATGGGGCAACACAGGGATGTTGTCCTCTGTCAGCGCATAATTGAAATGCTCATCGCCCACGGTCATCACCTTTAGGATTGTTCCGTCAGCCTGCTTAAAGCTTCGCCACATCCTCATGGCAGGAATAGCAAACGATGATGTTGCCAACAATACGCTGGCTAAGAGAGTTATAATTTTCTTCATAAGACTGCTTTTAAATATGATTCTCTGGTTTTTAATTAGTAAGATGTTATTTTTCAATAGACAGTACAAAGATAAATAAAAAATTAAAAGGTAAGAAAATAAAATGGCAAAAAAAGTGGGCGAGTAGACGAGTAAACAAGTAGACGAGTGAACGAGTTGCTTGTGAGAGAAGACAAAGTAACAGATGAACAGGTGAACAGGTGTTTAGTTGATAAGCCACTTTATAACAAATACCTCGTTTGCAGGTCTACTTGTTTACTCGTCAACTTTAAAAACCTTGTTTCTATGTTACTTTGTCTTTTACTTACCCTGTCTACAAGCAACTTGTTAACTTGTCAACTTGTACACTCGTCAACTTTAAAGACCTTGTTCCTATGTTACTTTGTCTTTTATTTACCCTGTCTACAAGCAACTCGTTCACTTGTCCACTCGTTAACTCGTCTACTCGCCCATCTTGTCAACTTTTTTCAAGCACGTAGAGAGCGAAAGGTGGTCTTTTGGCTTCTTAAAGACGCCCTTTTGGCTTGCAAAAGATGCCCTTTAAGACCCTTACTAACGCCCTTTTGAAGCCTTAATAAGCACCTTTTACTGTCGTGTTTTATAATCATTTGAATTTCTGCGAGTTACAAACTAACTCGCAATACGTGTTTTTCACCTTTGTTTCAAGGATTTTATTGGAGGGAATGTCAAGGTTTTTGACACGGGTAAAAACCTCACCCCCCAACCCCCTCTCCGAAAGGAGAGGGGGAGTGCAGGGAACAGTTCGCTTAGGAATGACTAAACAGCTTTTCCTATCATAGGGGTATCTCGCATTCTACGCCCCTCCCTTTGGGGGAGGGGTTAGGGGGTGGGGCCAGTTGCTTTCGTTACATTCTACGCCCCTCCCTATGGGGGAGGGGTTGGGGGAGGGGCCAGTTGTGACGAGTTCGAGTCAGTTTCCCTTACTTCGCATACCCCGGATTCTGCTCCAACTTAGGATTATCAGAGATATTCCACTGTGGGATTGGCAGGTATCTGTTGAAGGTTTGGAACGTACGGTCCTCAACCTTGCTGCTACCACTGACTACGGCACGCATGGTTGGGTCGGTAGCAGATGTGTTAATAGTACCTGTGATACGGTTCAATGGACCATTCAATACTGTCTCTGCGACCATCTTACCATTGCTTGTCCAACGTAAGATATCAGCACGACGGAGACCCTCACCAGCGAACTCTGAGCCACGCTCACGACGAATCAACTCACGAAGTTTGTCCTTTGTGTTATACTTTGACTGGTCAACAGCAGGCATACCCACGCGGGTACGCACCTTGTCAATCATTGCATAGACGTTGGCAGAAGGACCATTCAACTCGTTCTCTGCCTCTGCCCATGTCAAGAGCACCTCTGCATAGCGGAAGACAATAGGGCAAGCCTCTGTGTCCCATACGTCAGCATACTGTGTCTTTGGATCTAAGTACTTACGCCATGTGAGGGCAGTCTTAGATGAGTTGGCAGCATTGGTTGGATAGTTAGGATTCTTCTTACCATTGACATTCTCGTCGAGGGTATTGAAGATAGTACCTTCCCAATCGCAACCAGGATAGAGAATCGTCATTGCCATACGTGGGTCACGACCATGGAAAGGATGGGTTGCATCATATCCAGAACCTGCCTCATCGATTGTCATACCATTGCTCATCTCATAGTTATCAACACACTTCTGTGTTGGAACAACTGATGACCAGCCACCATCGGCATTGTTATAGAGCTGTCCGATAGTACCCAGTGGGCGAGTACCGCTCTTATACTGTACGGCAAGGATGATTTCTTTTGAGTCAACACCAGCCAACTTGAAGAGGTTGGTATAGTCAGGATCAAGTTCATACTTACCCAAGTCGATGATAGCCTGAGCAGCATCCTTCGCCTTCTGATAGTCGCCCCAGTAGAGAGCAGCACGCATCTTCATAGCTAAGGCAGCACCCTTTGCGATACGTCCACGTGCAGCAGGAGATGTATTGATGTCAGCAATCGCCTCATCAAGGTCTTTGAATACCAAAGCCTTCACTTCTTGCTCCGTATTACGTGGCACGCGTGCCTCCTGAGCACTGGTGAAAGGTTTAACGATTGGCACACCACCATAGAGGAAACCCATGCGGAAATAGTTGTAAGCACGGATAGCCTTCACCTGCGCAACGAGGTCTTTCTTTACCGCATCGCTGCTGAAGACGCACTTATCAACATTCTCAAGGAAGGTGTTACATCTACCAATGATAGTATAATCGTAGAACGACCAACCCGGAGACGATGGTGAGAGCGAACCATTACCGATATTGGTAAAGCCTTCCCAAGGGAAGTTGTTGTACGCAAAGTCAGAGCCAGCGTCCCAATAAAGCAGGGCTCCACCATCTTCCCAACCATCATAACAGCCCACAAGGAACTTCTCAGCATCGTCACCTGTCTTCCATGTAGTAGATGGCGACATTGCATCCTTCGGCACAGTGGTAAGGTAGTCATTACAAGATGTGAGCGCAAAGGCTGCCACACCTGCTAATATATATGTTCTTACAGTTTTCATAATGTATATCGGGTATTTACGGTTAGAATGTGATATTGATACCGATAGAATGTGAGCGCAGCAATGGATAAGATGATCCACGCTCGCTGGTCACTTCTGGGTCAATATTGAATGGCAATGCATCGAAAGTAAGGAGGTTTTCACCTGCATAGTAGATACGTACCTTCTCAAGTCCAATAGCTTTGAGTGCACTCTTTGGAAGGGTGTAACCCAACTGCAAAGTCTTCAAACGCAAGTAAGCTGTGTTCCACAACCAGAAGGTTGACATAGCACGAGTCATGTCGCTTGGGCTGTTTCCTGTCTCGAATACGCGTGGCAACTTAGCATTGTGATTGTCGTCTGTCCATGAGTCTTTCCACAGTGTTGAAGGGTGGCTGGCATCACCAGAGAACTCACCAAGTACCTCACGGTTGTAGATATGAGATACAGCACCAACACCCTGCCAAATCATAGAGAGGTCAATGTTCTTCCATGTTGCACCGAGGTTGAAGCCGTAAGTAATTGCTGGGATATCAGTATGCTTGGTGTAGATACGGTCGTTTGAATCGAGCTTATCATCACCGTTTGTGTCCTCATAGATAAGGTCACCCGCCATAAACTTACGTCCGAATGGGTTGCCATACTTCGCTGTGTAGTCGTCAGCCTCCTGCTGTGAGTTGAAGAACTTGCCAGTAGCCTTGTACATAAAGAAGCTATTGTACTGCTGACCAATAGCTGTACGGCGGTTGCGGTTATCCTTATCTACAACATATTCGGTTCCCTCACCCAAGTAGAGAATCTTATTCTTGTTGTAAGAGAAGTTCGCACCAACATTGATTGTCCAATCCTTGTTCAACTGCTTTGCGTAAGCCAATGAAAGCTCAACACCCTGATTGCGCAATGCACCGATATTATCCTTGTAAGCACCGAGTGCAAACTCTGCAGGAGCAGACACGTTCATGATGATACCAGTCGTCTTGCGGTTGTAGTAATCCAACGAACCAGTCAAACCACCGAAGAGGGTAAAGTCAAGACCAACGCCCCATGTGGTAGAACGCTCCCAAGAGATTGTCTCAAGGTGATAGCTACCCTGATAGTAACCCGGAGTGAGCTGACCACCAAATGGATACTTCGCATTGAGGTTGTAAGTATTCATCCAAGGATAGTAATCGTTCAGAGCGTCCTGATTACCCAACTGACCCCATGATGCACGCAGCTTCAAGTTGTTCAACCATGACTTTGAACTCTCCATGAATGGTTCCTCAGAGATACGCCATGCAGCAGAGAATGATGGGAAGAAACCCCAGCGATGAGCTTCAGCAAAGCGTGAAGAAGCATCAGAACGGAAGTTTGCCTCAAAGAGGTAACGACCATCATAGTCGTAATTCAGACGACCGAAGTAAGACACCATTGACAGCTCGCGAGTGTTACCAGCGTTCTGCTGTGTCGAAGCATCACCAGCGTTCATATCAGTAAGTTCATTGTTAGGGAAGTTCTTACGATACATCCAGTCTGGCAGATACTTATAACGTTCAGTATGCCAACCGAGCATAGCCTTGAAGTTGTGCTTCGCAAATGACTTATCATAGTTCAGGAACGCATCGAAGGTTGTGCGGTGCCAATCATAGTGAGCAATCTCTAACTTGTTAGGGTCAGAGGCCTTATTAGGGTTATACTGAATGAACTTTTGGAAGTAAGAGTAACGCTGTGAAGCATCAACATATGCGCCCTGCAGCGTCAACTTCAAGTCTTTCAGAATCTGATAGTCGAGACCAATCATACCCGTAAAGTTACGATTGTTGCGGTTTACGGTCATACCTGACTCCAACCAAGCCATTGGGTTACCATCAGAAACAGTACCGTAAGTACCATCTTCGTACTTATACACAATCCAAGGCGCGATGATATTCAGCTGACGAATAATCTGATCGCTACTACCACCAGCGTATGCACTACTTGCATCGCGATAGTTGTTTTGGATATAAGCGAGGTTAAGATGGGCAGTGATGCGCTTTGACAACACCATGTCGAGATTCGCACGACCATTAAACTGCTCACGACCTGCATTAGGAAGAATACTGCTCTGCTTGAGATAACCTGCAGAAGCAAGATACTTCACATACTCATTACCACCCGTAATGTTCACGCTATGGCGGTTCTGCCAAGCGGTTTTGAATGCAAGATCATACCAGTCTGTATTAGGATAGTTGTAAGGATCTGAACCATCACGGAACTTCTTAATCGCTTCATCAGAGAAACGTGCTGCCTTACCACTACGCTCCAATGCCTTATTATAATAGTAAGCGGCATCGGCAGAATTCATCCTTTCCATCAAGGCTGTTGCATTCTGAATACCAAAATAACCTGAATAACTAACCTTTGGCGCACCGTTCTGCCCTCGTTTTGTAGTTACCAGAATCACACCGTTAGATGCTTTAGAACCATAGATGGCTGCTGAAGAAGCATCCTTCAGGACTGAGATACTCGCGATATCCTCTGGATCAAGCGAGTTGAGCGTTCCTGCCTCAACACCATCAATCAATATATAAGGTGAAGCGGAGTTCAATGTTCCCACACCACGCACAAGAATCGTACCATTATCAAGACCCGGTGCACCGTCTGCTCCGGTCACCGTGATACCTGGCAATAAGCCCTGCAAGCCTGAAGACACGTTAGAGATAGGGCGGTTTTCGAGCGCCTTACTATCGAGTTGTGCAACAGAACCAGAGAGGTTTGCCTTCTTCTGTGTACCATAACCGACAACAACAACCTCACTCAAGGCGCTGTTCTCATCCTTCAGAGTAATGTTATAGTTCGTCACACCACTTCTCACCATGACGCTCTGAGTGGCAAAACCAACATAACTAATCTTCAACTCCGTACCCGGAGCAACAGAGACTGAGAAGCGACCGTCCATGTCGGTCACCCCTACTGGAGTACCATTTGCCAGTATAGAAGCACCAATGACTGGGTCGCCATTAGCATCTTTCACTACACCATTAATACTCTGCTTTTGCTGCTGAACACTCATACTCGTGTTCGCATCTACATTGGCTAATACTGGGGACGGTGCAAATGCCATCAACCCAAGTGCAAAGGAGAAAGCTAAGCGACCACTAACAAATGGTGGGTGCTTTCTGCGACTCTGACTTACTTTCATAAAATTAGACATATATTCTATTGATTTAGGTTTTGTGCTACAAATATAGTCGTTTATACAACAAATACCAAAAGAAATGTTCTTTTTTTTTAATCAGAAGTATTGTTCACGCACACAAGTAGCCTCAAGCAGCCCCTCCCCCTTGCCCCTCCCCCAAAGGGAGGGGAGTGATATGCGTGATACCCCTTGTTATTCGCAAATGCTTACGCTCATTATTACTTAATTACTTAAGCAAACTGTATTACTCAAGCGAACTGTTCCCAGCACTCCCCCTCTCCCTTCGGAGAGGGGGTTGGGGGGTGAGGCTTTTTCTTTAGTCCAAAGAAAAAAGGGAAGACGTAAAATCATCTTTTACATCTTCCCTTTTTACTTATATTCTTTTCTTAGTCCCCCTTCTTTCAACTCCCCACTACGTGCATATCCACAAGGATATTGTTGTGTCTGCTCCCCTCCCTGCGTGGGAAGGAGTCGGGAAGAGTCTGTTGGGCGACCTTCTATATTACTGTCCTACATAGATTGGACGAATGCTGTACATTGCACGCTTTGCATGTTTTGCACTCTTAGTATTTCCCGTATAAATTTGATTTCTTTCACTAACATAAGGAGCAAATGCCGATGCTTGTGTTGCATTACCTCCCGTAGCAAGCCAATAAGCACCCTGTGAACCAGGTTTAGCTAAATGACTTTGACCGTATTCATTATACATACCAGCCATAGGGAAGAAAAGAGCCTTTTCAAAGTCTTTCTCTTTAAACTCCCTCAATATAGGGTCTCGGTCAATTGTTTGAGTTGCATTGAGGTTAGATTTTTGATAAGGATTACCATTCTTGTCTAAAATCCAACCTTTCTGATTTTCAGGTACATTTGGATCAAACAACGCTCCATAAATAGTATTTCCCGCACCATCAATAAAGTAACCGAAGCTTTGTGCTGTTTTAGACATCATATTTGCAAACACCGATGCTGTTGGTATCTGCCACTTCCCATTAGAAGCATAGGCTGCCAAGTCACCAAGAGTCTTATCAGAGTTAAACTGACCATTTATGTCTCCAACTTTATTCCATAAACTATAATTACCATTGCTAACAACTGAATAGTCAGATGCCTTAACAATATCACCCCAACGGAAGTGATCCCATTTTCCATCAAAAGTAGTTACTCTATCATCCAAAACACTCTCCGTAAGAGGATAACCACACTTTGCAGTATAGAAGTAATCCCATGGATTCTTAGCAAGGTGATAGCCATCTTTCCAACCAGCTGTTGTTGAATTTGGAGTGTACTGGAGGTTATACTTACCCCACTTCACACCATCAATTTCAATGTATGGAGTAATCTCTTTAACCGCAACTACATAAGGGGCGTAGTCAGCGTTCGCTATTGGTAAATCCACACCAACAGAGAAACGATAAGTCTTATTATCACTTCCTACAACTGTAAAGGTTGGTTGGAAATGTTCCTCTGGGAATACTGCTACAACAAACGAATCAAGTGGAGCTGAAGGGGTAATAGTAATATCGCCCTTCTGTTTCTCTGTCAATTGACCTGTACTCATATCGAATCTACCACTTGTGAAAACATTCGAAATGGTAAGTTTCTTTAGGTTCTTAAGTTCTTGACCATCTGCTTTGAACTTCAGACGAAGCACAGCATACTGCTTATGCATCTGAACGTTACCTGTTACATTATTGCTTCCAGGTGTAGTCCTAACGCGTGTTGTACCATAACTGAAGTCAAAGTATTTCAGATTCTCTAACTTACCATCTTGTGCACGGTTCACAACTTGTCCATTCTCAGACAAATTACTCATATTTAAGCTAATATCTACTTTATGCTGGTTTCCAACACCAGCACTATTCTGGTAAGGGAAGAAAACAGCGATCTCGTTATTATCAGCACAAGTTACATTACCTTCCAACAATGTATTAGCACCATCGCCTTTTGCTACTAACTCATCAGTACCAGCAGGAGAGGTTAAGTTATAAACAATAAATCTATCACCCTTTCTCCACTGGTTACCGTCTTGCAGACTGATATAAGAACGAGTCGTCGCATTGTTAGCAGATAAAGTCAATGAACGTTTTGCAGTCTTAGTAGGGTTAATAGGGGTATTACCCTCATTATTCAAATCGCTTGAACATGATGCCAAGCCTACGGCAACAACACCAAGGATGAGACCGTAAATCTTCTTAAATGTCATGTAAACTTTCTTTTAATGGTTCGTAAAATCTTCGTCTTGAAAGAAACCTATCTTGGCAGGATTACTTCCTCCTGCAGTAGAAGAATTAAGTTCTGTCTCCTTTTTTTGGTTGTAATTCTGATTAGCCGCACCAGGGCTTCCTGCTAACATAGCTTGCTCAACAGCTACGACCATACTTGAACAGCATGGCTTTTCATAATTCTTTTTCATTTTACTTGAGTAATTTATTTCGTTTTTTTTTATATGATTTCCTGTGGTGTATCGCTTAGTGGCATAACACGTGAATACATTATCGTAAACCGTTTTCCTGAATCTCTCTTTTAGCTATAATAAGCTTTATTATAAGATTTGGTGCAAAATTACGATAATTTTACCAAACAAAGGATTCTAATATTGTTAAAAGTACAAAAAAGGTGTAATGTTTTAACAAATGTTTGAGGATATATGAGAGCCCCCCCCGACCCCTCCAAAGGAGGGGAGTGTCAAACAGATGACGGAGGATAATGATAAAAGGGGACCTCCCCCAGCCCCCTCCAAAGGAGGGGAGTGCCAAATGGGGTAATGATAAAAAACGAAATCAGCCAAAAGACAATCAGTTTACTCTGCTAATCTTTATCTATTAGGCACTCCCCTCCTTTGGAGGGGTTGGGGGAGGTCCCTGCTTTTGATTTAACTCTCACTCCGTTAGGCACTCCCCTCCTTTGGAGGGGTCGGGGGGAGGTGGGAACGTTTGTTTGTAAATAATTTTCTATACACTGTGTTTCAACATATGGTCTTTTAGCTTCTTAAAGGCGCCCTTTCGGCTTACAAAAGGTGCCCTTTTNAGGTCTTATTAACGCCCTTTTGGAGTCCAATTAAGCACCTTTTGCATTACGAGTCTGCAATAGATTGATATACTGTTAGTTACAAAGACTTTCAAAAAGGCTGTTTTTGAGTATTCTTAGGGGTGTTTTCGCCGCTGTTATGTAAGGAAAATTCAAAAAGCAGGTGTGATAAGAAAAGGTTCATCTGAAATATGGAGTGATAAACTAAAAGGCTTATATAATAGGCATACGGAGTCACGGAGGGACGGAGGTAACGCAATGTTACGGAGGTGCCGACGGCACAAAGAGCGACGGAGGTGTAGCGTACAGATTCTTG
>NZ_JACD01000084.1:0-603 GCF_000517825.1 Prevotella sp. ICM33 | reverse complement strand
GGATAGACTCGTCTACGCCAATATCCTTCAATACTGGCACAGGGTTCTCCTTTGTTCCATACTCGGGATTATTCATATCATCCCAGTTGACAGTCAAGATAACCTTCCGTCCATAAGGCCAATACATCTGACTCGTATCAACAAAGTACATTATACTAAGATACTTCTTATATTCTACAGAGAAAAAGGGAATATACCATCCACTTGGATTCGCAAAATAATTATTAACCATTCTTGTTCTAAAGGTTTCCACCGTCTTGACATCTTCGTCTTGATTCTTAAGATAACACTTTGACTTCTCTTCAGGCATTGCAACCTCTATGTCATAAGAATTATTCATATAATCTTCGTAATACTGTTCTGCATCATCGTTATACTTATTTGAATAATAAAATATAGCGATAAGGAAACACAGCAAAGGAAAAAAGACTGCTGTACCTAAGATTTGACCTAAGGTGACCATTGGAATATATTTAAAGATATTTTTCATAACTAATGTGCTTGGATTTTCATTCTCCCCTACTTGCTGATACAATTCCCACTCATTGCAGAATAACCTTACTCTTTATTCTTGAATCGTCTTTTAAACTCACTTTTGGGCAT
>NZ_JACD01000083.1:0-3831 GCF_000517825.1 Prevotella sp. ICM33 | reverse complement strand
CAACCCCCTCTCCGAAAGGAGAGGGGGAGTGCTGGAAACAATTCGCTTGAGGATGAAAGCCTTGTTTGAGCTAATCTGTTTTGGTAAATCCTTTCAATCATTCCCCAATCTCATAGGGGGTATCTCGCATTTCACGCCCCTCCCTATGGGGGAGGGGCTGGGGGTGGGGCCAGTTGGTAGGTTGGTTGATTGTTGGTTGATTGTTTGTCTTTTACTCCTCCATCAACTTCCTATATCTACCCTTCTTAATCTCCTCATTGCCAAGTCGGCGTGCCTTATTGATTTCGTAATCAGAGAAGCCACCTTCGAAGAAGACAACTTCACCGTTACCCTCAAAGGCGAGGATGTGGGTACAGATACGGTCGAGGAACCAACGGTCGTGGCTGATGACAACAGCACAACCGGCAAATGCCTCAAGACCTTCCTCCAATGCACGGAGTGTATTCACGTCGATATCGTTGGTAGGCTCATCGAGAAGGAGGACATTACCTTCCTGCTTCAATGCCATAGCCAACTGAAGACGGTTGCGCTCACCACCAGAGAGTACTGAACAAAGCTTGCTCTGGTCGGTACCAGAGAAGTTGAAACGTGAGAGATAAGCACGTGAATTGATGTCACGTCCACCCATACGAATCGTCTCGTTGCCTTGTGAAACTACGTCATATACCGTCTTGTTAGGGTCGATATCCTTGTGCTGCTGGTCAACATAAGCAAGCTTAACGGTCTCACCTACCTCGAAGGTACCGCCATCAGCCTGCTCCAAGCCCATGATAAGGCGGAAGAGCGTAGTCTTACCCGCACCGTTAGGACCGATAACACCTACGATGCCGTTAGGAGGCAACATGAAGTTGAGGTCGTTGAAGAGAACCTTCTCACCGAAAGCCTTCTTTACGTGCTGTGCTTCGATAACCTTATTACCCAAGCGTGGACCGTTAGGAATAAAGATTTCAAGCTTCTCCTCACGTTGTTTCTGCTCCTCGTTGAGCATCTGCTCGTAAGAGTTCAGACGAGCCTTACCCTTTGCCTGACGCGCCTTTGGTGCCATGCGCACCCATTCCAACTCACGTTCCAATGTCTTGCGACGCTTAGAAGCCGACTTCTCTTCCTGCTCCATGCGCTTTGTCTTCTGATCGAGCCATGAAGAGTAGTTGCCCTTCCATGGAATACCCTCGCCACGGTCGAGTTCAAGAATCCACTCGCTCACATCGTCCAAGAAGTAACGGTCATGGGTAACAGCGATAACAGTACCCTCATACTGCTGCAAATGCTGCTCCAACCAGTCGATACTCTCAGCATCAAGGTGGTTGGTAGGCTCATCGAGCAACAACACATCTGGCTTCTGAAGGAGCAGACGGCAGAGGGCAACACGACGGCGCTCACCTCCAGAGAGGTTGGTCACTGGCAAATCACCCTTAGGACAACGCAGTGCATCCATCGCCCTTTCGAGTCGTGAATCAATGTTCCAGGCGTCCGTTGCATCGATAATATCCTGCAACTCAGCCTGCCGCTGCATCAGCTTGTCCATCTTGTCAGCATCAGAGTAATACTCCTCCAAGCCAAACTTTACGTTGATATCGTCGTATTCCTTCAGTGCATCATAGATATGCTGCACACCTTCCATAACATTCTCCTTCACGGTCTTCGCCTCATCGAGTGGTGGATCCTGTGGCAGATAACCCACCGAATAGCCCGGACTCCATACCACTTCGCCCTGTGTTGGTTCCACAAGACCGGCGATAATCTTCATCAGCGTAGACTTACCTGCGCCGTTGAGACCAATAATACCTATCTTTGCACCATAGAAGAACGAGAGGTAAATGTTCTTCAGAATCTGTTTCTGGTTCTGTGGGATAATCTTCGATACACCCACCATTGAGAAGATAATCTTCTTGTCGTCTACTGTTGCCATTTATTCTTTCGTTTGTTTTGTAGGCAAAGATAACGAAAATAATTCATATTGGCAAGTTAAGAAGTTGACAAGTAATCAAGGTGCTTGTGGAAAGAAGACAGAGAATATAAAAGACAGGGTAACAGAAGAACGCTTAGGATTCAGCCTCTTATTGTCTCAACATATAGCGACTTTCTAATAAGTATCACGCCCCAGAGACTATTATATCTATCTTCTTTATGAACGAGAGAATATGTATTGTTTTCAATTGTTTTATTGACGAAAAGAAATTACCGTAAAAGATTTCTATTACTATTCCTCTCAAGGATTTGCATTTGATGAATAGCTATCTGATTAAGTCTAACAAGTCTTTCCCCTTGAGGTATATCGTCATTGATAAGTACTGCATTGATATTCTCCATGTTCGACAAACAAATCAATTCATTTACAGAAGCATAGTCACGAATATTACCTTTCAAATCAGGATTAGACTCTCGCCATTGTCTGGCAGTCATTCCAAACATGGCAACATTCAGCACGTCTGCCTCCTCTGCATAAATGATGTTTGCCTGCGTAGGGGTAACTTTCTCAGGGATGAGATGACTCTTTATAGCATCCGTATGTATGCGATAGTTTATCTTAGATAATTCTCTTTTTGCAGTCCATCCTATCAACTCTTGTTCTTTAGCTTTCAGACGTTGGAACTCCATGACAAGATAAAGTTCAAACTCAACAGAAACCCAATTGGCAAACTTGAAAGCTATATCACGCTGAGCAAAAGTACCACCACCAGCTCCATTCTTAGTGAAGACACCTATTGCTGCAGTCAACTCCACCCATCTGGTTGGGCTCATAGTAAAAGAGTTACTACCTGCTTCTGCCAAAAGGGGGTCGAATTCGACCCCTTTGAAGTTAGGATTGTTTAGTTTCTCCCATAAACCCAAATACTCCAGCGTATTCTTTTGGCGCATCCAATTCTTAACAACGTCTTTAGGCTCAGCAGTATTCTTCTGTCGAGCAATGTCTGTTATACAGATGTAATCAATACCATCTTTTGTCATAGTCTTAATTGCTACATCTTTAACGAAGATTTCTCCCTTCTTTGTCATAGTATTATTATTTTATAAATAATATGTGCAAAGATAATATAAAAATCACTTCCAGCTCACTCCTATCAACAAAATACTAATAAAATCGTTGATAAATAAGAATAATGTTTACCTTTGCAGGGGTAATCATTAACAGAATACTAACGTAACGTGTTGGCAGCCAAACATAAATATACGAAGTTTACTTATCTTTACCTACTTACAAACACCCACTGACAGGGAAACTTATTCCTCAAATTAGGAAAGTATTATCTTATAAAACAAGCGATTATGGAAGAAACTCCTTCTCCTTACAGATGGTTTGGATATATGTTTGTTTGGATGCTGGCGTGTCTACTTCTTCTTCAAAAAGGAGAAGGATCCAGGCTGTTTATCTTTATCCTTTTATTAGTAGCAATAGTGCTCAATGGTTATTGCGCATATAGGTTTGCTTTGGAGAAATGGACATTCTTAGCCATACTGGCATTCGTCGTGGCTATGGTGCTTGACTTCTTCCCAATTGTTGCCTATTTCGTAATAATAGAAATATTCATGGCGTAACTAACACTTCAGAGTCGTTTCCTACTTTTCTTAGGGTCTTCAGGATTTTGGAGTGATAAGTTTTGCCACTTAAGGTTAGGTTTCTGACGAAATGTCACACGGAGAAAAGGAGAGGACGGAGGATTATAAGGAAAAACAATGGAAGTCACGGAGGCACCGACGGTGCATAGAGCTAAGGAGCTTGATTGTCAATTCTATTAGCAATTTATATACAAAGCGTTTATCCCAAAACTTATCAAGAATCTGTACGCTACACCTCCGTCGCTCTTTGTGCCGTCGGCACCTCCGTGACAT
>NZ_JACD01000082.1:0-69134 GCF_000517825.1 Prevotella sp. ICM33 | reverse complement strand
AATTGGCTTGCAAAAGGTGCCCTTTTGAGGTCTAACTAACGCCCTTTTGAAGTCCTATTAAGCACCTTTTACTTTACTAATTTATAACTAATTGATTTTCTGTTGATTATAGAGCTACTTTTTATATGTGTTTTTGCCATTAATTATAGATGTTTTACTTGAAATTATGTAATGATTTTTCAAATTCTTGTCTATAAATTTTTGAAGTCTTAAATGAAATTGTTTTCAATGAAAGTGGATGATAAAAGGATAGATAGTTGACTGTCTCATCCATATTTTTGTTTAATGAGTTACTTCGTTTCTTACATTAAAGCAATATGAAAAGCGTTCACACATTTAACGGAAGAACCAGATTTTTTGTCTTTATTCTTTGTCGTTTAATTAATGTATTCTATAATTGTAAACTCTGAATTTGTCTTAATCATATTTACGTTTTTTGAATTATATTGCTGATTTTCAGTCTTTTTTCGTACCTTTGCAGTCCATTCCCTTTCTGAAAAGGGGGAGAAACTGCATGATTTGATGATAAAAGATGAGGAGAATCATACAATTTATAAAGGAGTGGACACTGCCAGTGTCAATAGCTATAGGTAGTTTATTATACCTTGTTTTTGCCTTTATACCAGCCTTGGATGGCGCAGCAAACTTTTTTGCTCCTATCCTTGACGCAGCTCTTCCATTGTTTATGTTCCTCGTCTTATACGTTACCTTTTGCAAGGTAGACTTCCGTAAGCTAATTCCAGTAGGGTGGCATCTTTGGATAGCAGTCTCTCAAGTGCTGATGGTTGCGGTTGTTATTGGGGCAATCTTGTTCTTCCATGTCACAGGTAAGTCGCTCATATTACTTGAAGCTCTACTCACTTGTATCATTTGTCCTTGTGCCTCAGCAGCCGCAGTGGTTACACAGAAGTTAGGTGGAAACCTTGAGGAAATGACAACTTATACCTTCCTTTCCAACTTTCTCTGTGCCTTGTTGATACCAGTCTGCTTTCCCTTGCTTGATGCTGAAGCAGATATAACTTTCTGGAGTGCTTTTGTGGCAATTCTTTATAAGGTGTGTCTGGTATTGGTAGTACCGATGATTTTGGCCTATATAACGAAACATTGGCACACTTTATGTAGGTTCTATCAATGGGTAATCAGTGTGAACAACCTTAGTTATTATCTTTGGGGATGTTCATTATTCATCGTTTCAGGCACAACAGTAAAGAACATTGTCCATGCTGAGGTAGCTGTTAGCTTCCTTTTGTTGATAGCAGTGTTGGCATTAATACTTTGCTTGATACAATTTGCCATAGGCAGATATATTGGTCATTTCTTCCGCAGTACGATTAATGCGGGACAGGCTTTAGGGCAGAAGAACACTGCTTTTGCTATCTGGATAGCCTACACTTATCTGAATCCATTGTCAACTGTGGGTCCAGGCTGCTACATCTTGTGGCAGAACATTATTAACAGCGTAGAGATATGGCGGTATGACCACGCCATTAAACGCAAAAATAAATAATTGTGAGAACAATAAAGTATTTTATAGTATTACTATTTCTTTTCCTCTTGTCACCTGCTGTTTCAGCGCAGGATGCTAATGGAATAAACGAACATGATGTCGAACCGGCTAAATCAGTTGAACCAGATGTAATGCCAGTAGCTGCTAAATCTCAAACAGCTTTAGCCTCGGTAGAAGAGATGGCAATGGAACCATTGCCCACATCGACAACCCGAGTGTCACAGGTGGCAGAAAGTCGTGACCAAGTAGTACTTCTCATTGGTGACTCTATGGCTGATGGTCTTGGCTCTCGATTTAATGATTATGCCGTAAAGAACGGTTTTAAGTTTCATTCAATCGTATGGTATGGTAGCACAACACGCGACTGGGCGATTGCTGCCGACCTTCAATATCAGATTGAAAGAGTACGCCCTACTTATATAATTATTAGCTTAGGTACCAATGACTTAGGTTATAAGGATTATAGTAGACGTGAAACAGCAATTCAAACGATTCTGAGTCGTGTTGGTAATATTCCATATGTATGGGTTGGTCCTCTCCCTTGGAAGAAGATAAAAGATAGAACAATTGTTGATGTGATACGTGAATGTACGGGTGAAGGTCGATTCTTTGACAGTAGTTCTGTCATTGCTTCTCGAGCGGATGGTATTCATCCAACACGTCAAGGTGCTGCCCTTTGGGTGGATAAGATTGTAGAGTGGATGGGCGAACCAGAGCTGAATGCAAATCCTATAGATATGGAAAAGCCCGATTTTGCTACTCGTTTCAAACATGACGAGAAGCATGGTATGGGTTATCACGGTCGTCGATAGATTTGAAATATTATTACAATCTTAATGGCTTTTATACCATGTTTCTCTTCAAAACACTACTGTTTTGGATGCATTTGTAAGCTTCAGATAAACAGGTAGTTAAAAAGCTGTAAGGTAATAGGTGCTTAATAGCATTGCAAAAGGGCGTTAGTTACATCCCAACTAACGCCCTTTTGCACGTCAATTAAGCCTTAATTCGAATGCAATTAAGCCTTAGTTATTTTCTAATACTATGATTTTATTTTACAATCTGATTGATGTTAAGCTGCTATTATGGGACAATGGTACTATAGAGCTTGTCTTTTGGGGATATTCTATAGCTATGGTTTCTTTGCACAAAGTAGCTGTTTAGGTGTCTAACTCTTATTAATAATGTATATACCCCCTGCTGCTAATGCACCAGCTATCATATATTTGATATAGAATGTTTCGTCAAGGCATAGGCAAGAGGTAACTGCACCGACAACTGGAATCAATGAATTGTAGATAGCTACCTTACCAACAGGATTGCAAGTGAGTAGTTTGTTATAGAGCGTGAAACCTAATGTACTAATAGCGATGAGTAAGAGTAGGTAGGTAATACCTAAAAGGGTAATCTGTGGAAGTTCACCACCCATCATTAGTCCAGGGATAATCAATAATGCACCACCTATTGCTAAGCTGTAGCCTGTACCAACAAATACATCTACACGTTTGCCTAATCCACGCGTAAGCAGTGATGCTGATGCACCACAAAGAGCATTGAGAATAATCATTCCGTCACCTAACCATGTGAACTTTCCACTCTCAGCTCCACCCAAGTTCAGTGATAGAATACCAGCAAAACCAACAATACATCCTATAATCTTCTTGACTGTCATGCGGTCGCTCTTGAAGAAGATACAAGCAAAGATAACGACAGAAAAGACGCTAAGCGAGTTGAGAATGGCTGCTCGTGAACCTTCACTATGTGATAATCCAAAGTAGAAGAAGGCGTAATGTAAGGTGGTATTCATCATACAGAATAGAAGGATATACCACCAATCTATAGGCTTTCTCACTTTGAAATCACGCTTCTTAGTACCTGCAATCGCCAATATAATCAGTCCCGAAAGACAGAAACGAATACCAGCAAAAAGCATTTTTGAGCCGGTCATATCTGCTGAGATGGCAAACTCTGAGAAGCCTAATTTAATCAAAGGATAAGCCCAGCCCCATGCAATGGCAGCTGTGAGGGCAAAGATAGTCACCCATAGAGGTTGTTGAAATATACTTTTTGTTTGTGTCATTAGTTGTTTGTTGTAATTTAAATTAATATTAAACTATTGAAAGTCAGTCATTATTATGAATCCTCTCTTTTCTTACTTTAATATGTATAAACTTGCTTTCATAAATTATTTTCATGGAAATAAGTTTTTATTTACGTGATAAAAAACATTTATTTCCATGAAAATAAACTCCTCTTTTCACGTAAATAATTCACGAGAAGATATTATCAACGACCTGCATTCATTGTGCAAAGGTACGTTCTTTCCTCGACATATGTCGTCTTTTAGCCACTTTTTTATCCTCGCTTAATTAGGTTATTTGTTCTTAATTGTTTATCTTTGCGAATAATTTATGCTTTATTAAAACAGATGAAGAAGTTAATATATTCCTTTTTACTGGCTTTATTCGTAGCTAATGTTCATGCACAGTCTTTAACTGATACATTACGCCATGAAGCGTTATTAGAAACAGACAGTGGAAACATTCGTATTCAACTTTACAATGAGACACCACGTCATCGTGATAACTTCTTAAAGTTGGTGCGAAGTGGTGCCTATAATGGGGTGTTGTTCCACCGTGTTGTTAAAGATTTTATGATTCAAACAGGTGATATGGGCTCAAAGAAAGCAAAGCCAGGACAGGCTTTAGGTGACACGCCAGAGACCTACTCGCTCCCTGCAGAGATAGATTATCCGAAGCTTTTGCACCGTCGTGGAGCTGTTGCTGCAGCTCGTGAGGGCGATGATGTCAACCCTAAACGAGAGTCGTCTGCCTCACAATTCTATATTGTATGGGGTATAAAGTTCTCTGATGGACAGCTTGATTGGGCGCAGAAACGCCTTAATGAACATACAGACAGTACGGTGCAGATGACACCTGAGGTGCGTCAAATGTATAAAGAAGTGGGTGGTTCGCCTCATTTGGACGGACAGTATACAGTCTTTGGACAGGTGTTAGATGGATTAGATGTTGTTGAACGTATTCAACGCCAGCCTGTTGACGCCAACGACCGTCCATTAGTTGATGTCCGTATCCGTAAAGCAACCATATTGAAATAGGGTTGTCTTTATTATCTCAAACAGTAAATACAAAGTAAAGTTACTATAAATTTATGTCAATCAACAGAAAAGCAACAGCCTGTCTGTTTGCGCTTATGCTCGGAAGTGGAGTAGGTGTAGCAGGTAACAGGTTTGTCTATCGTGCTGTAAAAGATACGATTACACAGTGCAAAGACACTACAAAACAGAGTGTTCAGAAAGGTAAAGCACCTGAAAAGGCACAAGAAAAGCCTTCTGCTTATGAACAACTTGTAAAGAAAAAAGGAAGTGTACAGCAGGGACTCTTTACCGTAAGACATATTGATGACCAATGGTATTTTGAGGTTCCAGACTCAGTTATCGGTCGATACTTGCTCGCTGTGACTCGTTTTACAGCTGTTCCACAGAACTTTGGTAAGTTTGCAGGAGAGGCAGTGAACCAACAGACGGTTTATTTTGAGCAACGTGATGATAAGACAATGTTGCTTCGTGCCTACGTTCTTTCGCAGGAAGCTGATCCAAAGAGCAGTATTTCGCGTACGTTGAAAGCCTCAACAGCTGATCCTATCGTAGCTTCGTTCAAGGTGATTGGGCGTAACAAGGATACTAAGGCACAGCTGATTGATGTCACACCATTGTTTGTTAAAGACAATGCAGTGCTGAGTGTATCGTCAGATAACTCTAAGCAATTGAAGTTAGGAGGACTGATGTCTGACCGTACTTTCATAGATACGATGAAGGTTTATCCAATTAATGTTGAGATTGCTACGACACGTACTTATTCAAGTGCACCTTCTGCGGTACCAGCTTCTTATACAGGTGCGATGACAATCGGACTGAATACCAGTGTTGTTCTTCTTCCAAAGGTACCTATGCGTAAGCGAGTATGGGACAATCGTATAGGTTATTTTACGAATAGATATACTATCTTCAGCGACGATCAGACAAAGACAGACCGCGAGCAGTTTATCTCTCGATTCCGTTTAGAGCCTAAAGATAAGAAGGCATATGCAAAGGGTAAGCTTTCAGAGCCTATCAAACCTATTGTATTCTATATTGATCCAGCCACACCAAAGAAGTGGGTTCCATACTTGATGAAGGGTATTGAGGATTGGAATGTTGCTTTTGAGGCTGCTGGTTTTAAGAATGCTATACAGGCAAAAGAGTGGCCTAATGACCCAACGATGAGTGTTGATGATGCTCGTTTCAATGTTCTTCGTTATCTTCCAGCTGAGATTGAAAACGCATATGGTCCTCGTATCGTTGATCCACGTAGTGGAGAGATTATCGAAAGTCATATTTGTTGGTATCATAATGTGATGAACCTCTTGACAAAGTGGTACTTCACTCAGTGTGCTCCATTAGATAAGCGTGCACAGACGGCACACATGGACGACAAACTTATGGGTGAATTGATTCGCTTTGTATCAAGTCATGAGGTGGGACATACACTCGGATTGCGTCATAATATGGGTGCAAGCCATGCTACTCCTGTAGAGAAACTACGCGATAAGAAGTGGGTAGAGGAACATGGTCACACTGCCAGCATTATGGACTACGCTCGTTTCAATTACGTAGCACAGCCAGAAGACAACGTTTCAGAGCGCGGACTCTTCCCACGTGTGAACGATTACGACAAGTGGGCAATCCGTTGGGGCTATCAGTATCGTCCAGAGTTCAAAGATGAGATGGACGAGAAGGAGAAGTTGATGACTGAGACAACAGCCATTCTTGCTAAGAATCCGCGTCTTTGGTTTGGTGGTGAGGGTAAGAATGAAGACCCACGTGCACAGACAGAAGACCTTGGAGATGACAATGTGAAGGCGAGTGATTATGGTATTAAGAACTTGAAACGTATTGTTGCGAAGCTTCCAGAGTGGACACGTCAGCCTAACGACCAGTACGAGGACCGCATGGAAATGTGGCGAAGTGTTGTTGGTCAGTATGGACGTTATACGAATCATGTACTGAAGAACATTGGTGGTCGTTACATTAACAATATGCCTGGGCAGAAACCTTATGAGGTTGCACCAGCTAAGAAGGGTAGAGATGCTGTTGACTATATCGGTCGTCAGGTGTTTGAAGCACCACTTTGGCTTTATCCTTCATCTATGACTGATATTGCAGGTACCGACCTTGTCGACGAAATCAGTACTTATCAGGATCGTATTCTGAAGGTGATGATGAACGGAACTATTATGGATAAGATTTATAAGGACCAGCGTGAGGCAGGTGCTTATCAGTTCAAAGACTATCTTAATGATTTGTTCCACAGTGTTTGGAAGCCACTCACTGGTCTTAATGATATGCAGGTACGCACACGTCGCTTACTCGAACGTAACTATGTAGACCAACTGAATAGCCTTTTAAATCCTGTTCAGAAAGACAAACCAACCGTTGCTGACCGTGCAAGTAATTCAGATATTATGCTCTATCTCATGCAGCATTTAGATACTGTTGAGCAGTTCTGTAAGGCGCAAGCAGCACAAAGTGAAGGCATTAACCTCCTTCATTACAACGATTTGTTACGTCAGATTAAGCTGATTCGTGAGCGTCGTGTGACAGTAAAGTAATTGTTTAAGTACATTCCGAACCATATACAAGAAGACTATTTGTATTTTATGGTTGTAATATTCGTCCATAGTAGAGTTTGAAGTTCTGCTATGGACGTTTTCTTTAACTGTAGTTTTGGACTTGCCACTATGGTATTTTGCGATGTATTTAGCAGTCAACACGAATGGTGTTAAGCCTCCGCACCATATGTGCGGAGCGTTAGCACCAATGTAAATAATGAAAGTTTTGGATGCTATTAATCATGAAATAAGATATAAAAAGGCATAGATGCACATTTTGTAAGGCTAAATTACATGATTATTCATAATTATTAGGTAAAGAATACCTAACTTAGAGTATTGCTTAATACTTGTATTTTCTATACCTTTGCAATGTGTTTTACAATTAAAGGTATTAATTTCAGGATTTTTAAATGAAAGTAATAAAGCTCATAGCTCTATTGTTTTTGTTGTCGATAGGGTAAATTTTAAGAGCTCAAGGAACATCAAAAGCAGCAGCAAGTCATATTGTCAACATTGTTGTTACCGATAAGAATACGAAAGAAAGTGTGATTATGGCTAACTGTTCGCTTGATCCATTAGGTTCTTTTAATGTAACGGATATAGACGGAAAAGCAGTATTCCAAAAGGTTCCAGCAGGCACGTTTACGCTGAAAGTTAGTTATGTGGGTTATGAAACCTATACAACAACGTTCAAAGTAGAGAAAGATTTAACAGTTACTGTTCAGCTTGTTCCAACCTCTTTGGCATTAAAGGAGGTTGTTGTGACGGCAAAGCAGAATGCATCGGGCGCTTCCACGTCTTCTATTATTGGGCGTCAGGCAATCGATCACTTACAGGCTTCGTCATTAGCTGATATCATGCAACTCATTCCAGGTAAAGAGATGGGCAATGTAGACATGACTCAGAAGTCTAATCTACAGCTCCGTACGCTACGTAACAATAATACAAGTGCCTTTGGTTCGAGCATTGTTGTTGATGGTGTTCCTATCTCTAATAATGGATTGTTGACACAAGGACAATTCTCATCTACGGCTTTTACTGGTACAGATTTGCGTCAGATAGCTGCCGATAACATTGATAATGTAGAGGTAATACGTGGTATTCCTTCTGCTGAGTATGGCGATTTGACAAGTGGTCTTGTGGTTGTTCATTCCAAGGTTGGTGTAACTCCATGGCAGATAAAGGCAAAGGTGAATCCAGCTATGACAAATGCTTCATTGACAAAGGGATTCTCTTTGAACAAAGCTGGTATCATGAATGTAAACTTAGACTATGCTAAGGCTTGGGGCGACCCACGTCAAAAGACACGCAGTTATGATCGTTATACTTTTAATCTTGGTTATAGTTATGACCTCAGTAAGCGTTGGCACACAGAGACAAAGCTACGCTTGTTATCTGCACAAGACTGGTCAGGTAATGATCCTGATGCTATTCAAGATGGAACAGAAACTAAGAATAAGACCGTAACGGTTGGTCTGACGCATAATGGTCGTATCTCTCTGGATAAGCTTTTCATGCGTTCGCTCAATTATACATTAGGTCTTAGCTATGGAGAGACAGACAATGTACAAACAGCATTTGTACCTGTTAGCACAGGTCTGCTTCCTATCTTGACATCTAAAGAAACCGGTTATTTCAACGTACCTTGGAAGACACAGTCTTATAAGGCTACTGGAAGAACAGAGAGCAGACCCGGTAATCTGTTTGCAAAGATTAATGACAGCTTCTATTTTAAGGCTGGTAAGACCCGCCAGAGTTTTAAGGTTGGTGCGGAATACCGTTATGATTGGAACAGTGGAAAGGGCTATTATAACGACAATGATTTGTTACCACTACAACCAAATAGCAATGGTCGTCCACGTGCTTTCAATGATGTGCCAGGCTTACATCAGATAGCTGCATACGCAGAGGATAACTTCTTGTGGAATATTAATAAGATTAACAGACTGCGTGCGAACCTTGGACTTCGCTTTACAGCCATGCAACCTTTCAGTAATGTTGCTACAACATCGCTTTCTCCACGTCTTAATCTTTCATTAAGCGTTACCCCTTGGCTTGATATTCGTGGTGGAATTGGTATGAATTCTAAGACTCCAGGCTTGGCATACCTCTATCCTGATACGAAATATGATGACCGTGTGGCTGCTAACTATTTCCCACAGTCTGACCCATCAGCACAGTTGTTGGTCTATCATACGCAGGCTTATAAGGTAGAGTACTCTAAGAACTTGAAGAATGCAACAACTACTAAGGTTGAGTTGGGCGTAGACTTTAAACTGAAAGGTGGTCGTCGTCTGAGTATTCTTGCCTATCGTGACCGTACACCGAATGGTTTTGAATCCTTAGGTGAGTTCTTTGTCTATCCTTATAGTATCTTTACGCAGGCGCAAGGACTGAATATAACACCGGGACAGGCTACAACAATTGATTATACAAACCCTTATCGTACCTTTAATGGCTATATGACAACGGGTGCAGTTGGTAATACAAACACCTCTATTAATAAAGGTTTAGAGTTTGATTTTGAACTTGGAGAGATTCGTCCTTTGCACACTTCTTTCTTCTTTAGTGGTGCTTATTCTGAGACAAAGACCTATTCAACAGGTCGCAATACAGAAGCTGTAAGGGCAGCATTATTGCCAACGTCTTATTCAAGTTATAGTGTTACACCATTTAGAGTAGTCTATCCTTCAGGACAAGATTACGAGAAGTATCGTCGTTTCCTCAATACATTGCGTGTCGTAACGAATATTCCAGCACTCAAGATGGTGGCTTCGTTCACAGCTCAGGCAATTTGGTATGACTGGCATACATCCTTTAAAGCAAATAAGAATCCAATAGGTTACTTTGGTGCAGACCTTATTGAGCATCCTATAACAGCGGACATGAGGTCAGGTTTCTTGGGTATGGATGGCCAGTATTATGCGTCACGTCCAACAGGAGTTGATGTTGTTGCCATTAATGACCTTACTCTTCGTGTCAGCGATAATAAGCCTTCAAAGTCGCCAATAGAATGGAATTTGCAAGGAAGACTTACTAAACAGCTTAGTAACTTTGGTGGTCTTTCTCTTTATGTGAACAATATGATTTATTATGAGCCATACCTAACAGGCAACAACTCACTAACGTTAAGCCAGCGCAACACGGGTAAGTTTAGTTTTGGTGTAGAGCTTTATGTTAATTTGTAACGATATGAAAGCAATAAAGTATTTATTTTCGATCCTCACAGTAGCGTTTGTTTTTAGTTCTTGTGTAGATTATTCAGATGCCTCAGAAGCTGTAACAGCTAAGGTACAACTCCAACTTCCCGATGAGTTGAATGGTCATATGACATTAGAAGGGCATACCGTTTCCCTCCAATTGAATGGTGTTACCTATTCTGCACAGACTGATGCTGCGGGAGTAGCAACCTTCTCTAATATTGTTCCTGATGTCTATAATATCTCTGCTTCATGGGATATAACGTCGTCAGAGTATAATAGGATTACAGGAAGTAGTCAGGTAATTAATGGTGCAACAGTATCAGGTAGTTTGAATTCACAACTTATTAATGGTTCAGAACCTTTACTCCTCACAACCACTCTCTCTGTAAAACGAGATATAGTCATCAGTAAGATATATGCTGCAGGCTCTAAAGACAATAATAATAAGCGATATGTAGCAGGTCAGTATATTGAACTTTACAATCAATCTAACGATTCTGTAGATGTTGCTGGCCTTTATATTGGTTTGCTTGAGACCGATGTCCCACAGGCTTATACCCTCGAAAACCTCAAGACAAACTATGCTGATTCAGTCGTATTGGTTAAGCAAGTGTTCCGTATACCAACTGATAAGAGTTATAAGGTAGCTCCAGGTGGAACTGTTCTCTTGGTGAATAGTGCTATTGATCATAGTCTTAACAGTCCGTTAGAGCATAGTCTTTTGAACGCAAACTTTGAAGCAAAGGACGTGAAAGGTAAGATGTTAAACAATCCAGAGGTACCTGCTTTGCAGAATGTCTTTAATATCTATTCGGGCATTTCATACATGAATATCCTCACAACAGGGCAAGGTGTGGTTATATTCCGCTCTTCTGCAGACATCAGTCAACTGAAACTTACTTATAAGTTTGGCAAGACAAGCGGTACACAGTATGGACTTCTACCAAAGCGTTATATTATTGATGGTGTTGATTTCCTTCGTCATAAGGCAACAGGAACAGACGTTGGTGAGAAGCGTCTTTACAATGACATTGATGCTGGTTATATAAGTATTAATGCAACGGCAGGTCTGTCGGGTGAGGTTATCTATCGTAAGATAGCTTCTACAGCAGCAGGCGGACATAGCATTCTCATGGATACAAACAATAGTACTAATGATTTTGAGGTGTCAACATCGGTTACTCCATAATATTAATTCCGTATGTCATCGTCAATCATTACTTATATTAACGATCAGTTTATGAATACTTCACATATAGTTTTAGGCTTATCTAAGCTTGCACAATCCTCACTGCAAAGAGGCTGGGGAAGGCTTTACTTATTGCTATTCACGCTCCCTACAATGGCACAGACGCCTTCTGACTCTCTTATGGTTGAGGCTGAATATCGCTTTGCAAGTCTTACACAACTCTGGCATAACACAAACAACGCTTCAGGACTATCTCTTGATGATTCCTCAAACAGAGGATTTGCATCCGTAGGATTCAGTCATCGTGGTGGTGACTATCATCGTGTGCAGGAAGGAGGAGCAATGAATAATCTTCAGTTCTTTACGGAACGTTATCAGAAAATAGGTAAATACCTGTACAGCTATGGTAAGGTAGATTTTAATCTTGGTCGTACAAAGGATCGTGCTTTTGCTGACCAGTATCGCCCTTACAATGCTAATCCCTATCAATCAGGTAGTGCTATTGCTGGAAGTTATGATCATCAGAACCTCGATATGACGGCTGCAGTGGGTACGACAGACTTCTCTGGTTGGCGTTTTGGTCTACAACTAAACTATCAGTTGGGTGACCTTTCTCGTCTTCGCGACCCACGTTCACGTTCGCAACTGCTTGATTATCGACTGACACCAGCTGTCTCTTACACGATGGGAAACCATACACTCGGCTTGTCGGGTTACTATGATCGTCGTAAAGAGAAGATGGGTCCGTTGGTAACAGTGCAGAGTGATGCTACGTTGACCTATTACCTTCTCTCTGGTATGGAGAATGCAACTGGTACAATCGGTGGATATTCAAGTTTTAATCGTGAATGGGTGAATCACCAATTAGGGACAGAATTTGATTATGGATACCGTTCAGCACGCTTTCATACATTGAACAGTTTTGGTATAAGTCGTGGTGAAGAGTATGCTTATGGTACTTATAAATATGAGCCGGGCAGATACTTTACTTATCGATACAATGCTCAATCACAAAATCGTTTGTACACGGGTACAATCTTACATCAAGCTGATCTCCGTCTGGATTGGCAACAAAGCTATGCAGATGAGTATCGTCAGCAGTTGATCATCAAGAATGATCCACAGATTGGAACGACTTCTTATACCTATGAGAAGCAATTAGAGTTCCGCAAACGCTATCAGGTTCGTACGTTCGACTTCGCTTTCCGCTATCGTGCTAACTTCATTAACACTACTTCAATAGCAGGAAGTCGATACTTGACATCTTCTATTAAAGGCTATACAGGCTTTTTAATTGATACACATAAGGCAAGCAATCGTCATCTTTTGCCGCTATCATCGTCTGATTACAGCCGTGTGAACTTTCAATTAGAGAATGGTATCTCGCTGTTTAAGCAACGTCTTACGGCAGATGTAACTCTCGGTTATAGTCTTTCTACACGTGCTGACCTTAAATTAGCAGATAATACTTCCATTCTCGCAGAGCGTGTCTTACTGAAAGACTTACCTTATTATGATGCTAATCTCCTTCATGGAAGTTTACAGGTGATGTATCAGTTCCCACTGACTATAAAGAAATCGCGTGCTATGTGGTTTGTGAAAGCCTTTGGAGACTTTACTTCCGCCAATACTACTGGACATCCAAACCTTTACAATGTTGGTTTTAGTGTAGGTTTGTTTAACTGATATTATAATCTGGGGAAGCACACTTCCTGATTCAAATGATACATTATAACAAGAGGGTGTGTCAAAATGCAAATTAATAACTTGACAACTTTCAATCTATAAGTAGGATTCTACTAAAGGCAAAGAAAAGACCATTTCTTTACTCAAAATCGAGTATAGAAATGGTCATTTTTTATTGCATTATTTCAAACTGTAAGATAATTAAAATGATATTTGCATTTTGACACACCCTCTTGTTTTTTTGAGACTGACTTATAATGCCTAAACAATATTTGAATCATAAGATGCTATCATCTTGACAAGCTATTGTAAGGTAATAAGCCGTTAGCGCCATTGGTGTTAAGCCTCCGCACTATATGTGCGGGGCGTTAGCACGATGATAAAAGAAGAGTTGATAGTCTTTATTTCTTATGCTTACAAGGGCATATAGACTCGTCTTTGCTAAGTTTTTCGTAGTGCTCCTTACGTTTAGGATTCATAGGGAACCATCCTTTTAAGACACGCTTCTCCTGCGAGATGAGCTCACCAATTCCCCAAAGGAATGAAGCTCCAAGGACACCGAGTAGAGCAGACCAAAAGATACTTTGTACAAACAAGGCTGCTACACAGCAAGCAATACCCGCTATGAGCCATAGCCACCATGGTTTTGTACCGAAATAATACTCTGTTTTTATAACGAGTGGATGACAAAGTCCAATGATTAAAAACGTACATACTGCGAGGAGTATACCTTCAAAATTTAAATCCATTTATGTAAAGTTACAAGATTAAATATAATTCTTATGTTGAGAAATATGCTATAGAACGTATTATTCTTAGCAAAATCTCGGTTTATATAGCTGCAAAAATACAAAAAAAACTCTATTTGCAAGTGTCTTTCTCAGAATTATTGATTACATTTGCAAATACAAGTTGTAAATAAGAAAATACTTAAATTATGAGCAATAACCAAACACTCATCGCACAATGCGAAGAGAAAGCAAGACAGTGGCTGTCTCCTGCTTTTGATGAAGAAACTCGTTCTGCCGTTGAGGCTATGATTAACAATGACGATAAGGCTGACCTTATTGAGTCTTTTTATAAAGATTTAGAGTTTGGTACTGGTGGACTTCGTGGTATTATGGGCGCAGGCTCTAATCGTATGAATATCTATACCGTCGGTATGGCAACTCAAGGCTTTGCTAATTATCTGAAGATTAACTTCAAGGATAAGGAGCAGATTAGTGTAGTTGTTTGCCACGACTGTCGTAATAATTCTCGTCTCTTTGCTGAAACCGTTGCTAATATCTTCTCTGCTAATGGCATAAAGGTTTATCTTTTCGACGATCTTCGTCCTACTCCAGAGTGTTCTTTTGCTATTCGCCATTTGAAGGCACAGGCAGGTGTGAATATTACTGCAAGTCATAACCCACGTGAGTACAATGGTTATAAGGCTTATTGGGATGATGGTGCACAGGTACTTGCACCACATGACAAGGGTATTATCGACGAAGTAAACAAGGTTAAGGTTGAGGATGTTAAGTTCGAAGGCAATAAGGCGTTGATTCAGATTATCGGCGAGGATGTTGATAAGGTTTATCTGGAGCAGGTAAAGACTATCAGCATTGACCCACAGGTAATCAAGAATCAGCATGATCTTAAGATTGTCTATACTCCTCTGCATGGTGCTGGTCGTGTAATGATTCCACGTGCATTGGCTTCTTGGGGCTTTGACAATGTTCATTGTGTGAAGGAGCAGATGGTTAAAGATGGTAACTTCCCAACTGTTGACCGTCCAAACCCAGAGATAGCAGAGGCTTTGACACTTGGCTTGCGTGATGCAAAGGCTCTCGATGCTGATATTTTGATGGCTTCTGACCCAGATGCTGACCGTGTAGGTATGGCTTGTAAGAACAGCGATGGTGAGTGGGTACTGATTAATGGTAACCAAACCTGTCTTATTTTCTTGTGGTATATCATTACAAATCGTCAGGCTGTGGGCAAGATGAAGCCAACAGACTTTATCGTAAAGACTATTGTTACAACAGAGGTTATCCGTAAGATTGCAGAGAAACAGCACGTTGAGATGCGTGATTGCTACACTGGTTTCAAGTGGATTGCACGTGAGATTGCACTCTCTGAGGGTAAGCAGCAGTATATCGGTGGTGGTGAGGAAAGCTACGGTTTCCTTGCAGAAGACTTCGTACGCGATAAGGATGCTGTAAGTGCTTGTGCTTTGTTGGCTGAGATTTGTGCATACGCAAAGGATCATGGTAAGACTTTGTATGACATTCTTATGGATATCTATATGGAGTATGGTTACAGTCATGAGTACACAATCAATGTTGAGCGTCCTGGTAAGAGCGGTGCTGACGAGATTCAGCAGATGATGAAGAACTTCCGTTCTAATCCTCCTAAGGAGCTTGGCGGTAGTGTAATTGATGTTTATAAGGACTTCCAGAGTCTTGAGATTACAAAGGCTGACGGTTCTAAGGAGAAGATGGATATGCCTGATACAAGCAATGTTCTCCAGTGGTTCTGCACAGATGGTACTAAAGTTAGTGTACGTCCATCAGGTACTGAGCCAAAGATTAAGTTCTATCTTGAGATAAAGGATACAATGAACTCTGCTTCTGACTTCCCTGCTTGCGAGCAGCGTGCAGCTGTAAAGATTGAGGCTATCAAGAAGAGCTTGGGGTTGTAATTGTCTATTTTTAGCCTTCGATAATATTTGTGAAGGCTTGATATTATAATTAAAGCAGGAGTTTCTATAAAGTTTTATTTGTGGAAATTCCTGTTTTTATTGTTCTATGCCCTTCTTATATTTAAATCTTTGGGTAGCTTTCAGTCTCTTTTAGTGGGCTACGTTGTTTGATATTTTAAGTTGTTAGGTTATCGTTAAGGGTTAAAAATATCATTACAAAAAAGTTAGCCATTCTACATATTTTTTCCTAATAAAGAGCCTTTTTAACCGTGTTTGTAACTTTCAGTTAATCAGTGTGTTGTAAGATAGCATAAGAAAAGGTGCTTAGTTAGACGCTAACTAAGCACCTTTAAGGCTTCAATTAAGCATCTTTTGAACGTCAATTAAGGCTTAATTGGAATGCAACTAAGCATCAATTCATTCTTTAAAGATGACTTTTATATTACAAATTTGGTAAGGATAGGAGGTGATTATTCCTTCCCTTGGATTTTATTCAGCCGATACAATATCAAACTTTAGTTTCTCACTATCTTTTTCTTTAGAAACTTTGATAGTGTCACCAGCCTTGATTTCGCCAGAGAGAATCAGTTCGCTCAGTCCGTCCTCGATATGATTTTGGATAGCACGCTTCAATGGACGCGCACCAAATTGCACATCATATCCCTTGCTTGCAACAAACTCCTTAGCTTCATCTGTTATCTCCATTTCGTAGCCCAATTCGTGCACACGCTTGAACAAACCCTTGAGTTCGATGTTGATAATCTTCTTGATAGCTTCGAGGTCGAGTTGGTCGAAGGTAATAATCTCGTCCAAACGATTGAGAAACTCTGGTGCGAACTGCTTGCTAAGACTTTTCTGAATGATAGCACGTGCACGCTCCTTGTCGCCTTCACTCTGTGAAAGGCCATTCAAGTTAGCAGCCTTAAAGCCGACACCTTGCCCGAATTCCTTCAGCTGACGTGTACCCGCATTTGATGTCATAATAATCACCGTATTGCGGAAGTCTATCAATCGACCATTGCCATCTGTCAATCGACCTTCATCGAGTACCTGCAAAAGCATGTTGAATACGTTACCATGTGCCTTCTCTATCTCATCAAGTAAGACAATAGAGTAGGGATGGCGGCGCACTTTCTCAGTCAACTGTCCACCTTCATCATAGCCAACATAACCCGGAGGCGCACCAACAAGGCGTGAGGTGTTGAAGCTTTCTGTATATTCGCTCATATCAATGCGTATCAAAGCATTGGCAGAACCAAACATCATCTCAGCAAGTCTCTTGGCAAGATAAGTCTTACCCACACCCGTAGGACCTAAGAACATAAACGCACCGATAGGGTGGTTAGGGTCTTTCAAACCAACGCGGTTACGCTGAATAGCCTTTACCATCTTGTCGATAGCTGCGTCCTGTGCGATAACAACCTGCTTGAGTTCAGCATCCATATTCTTCAATCGGATACCTTCTGCCTCCTGCATGCGCTGTACTGGTACGCCTGTCATCATAGAGACAACATCAGCAATGGCTTCTTCATTGATTTCAACCTTATCTTCGGTATCACCTTTCTGCCATTTCTCCTGCTCCTCTTTGAGTGTCTTTTCTAATTCAGTCTGCTTATCACGGAAACTTGCAGCCAACTCAAAGTTCTGATTCTTTACTGCAGCTTGCTTCTTCTCTTGCGCTATTTCAATGTCTTTCTGAATATCGAGAATAGCCTGTGGCACCTTTACATGTTGCAGGTGGATACGTGAACCTGCTTCGTCGATGATGTCTATTGCCTTATCAGGAAAGAATCTATCAGTGATATATCTGTCAGCATACTTCACACAAGCCTTCAGCGCATCCTCTGTATAACTTACATGATGATGTGCTTCGTAGCGATCTTTGATATTCTCAAGAATCTGTAATGTCTCTTCAATTGTTGTTGGCTCAACCTGTACCTTTTGGAAACGACGTTCTAAGGCACCGTCTTTCTCGATAGACTTGCGATATTCGTCAAGTGTTGTTGCACCAATACACTGTATAGTACCTCTTGCCAAGGCTGGTTTGAGGATATTAGCAGCATCCATTGAACCTGGTGAAGAACCTGCTCCGATGAGTGTGTGAATCTCGTCAATAAAGACGATAATGTCTGGATTCTGTTCGATTTCCTTAATCAATGCACGGATACGCTCCTCAAATTGACCACGATACTTTGTTCCAGCCACGACAGCTGTCAAGTCAAGTGTGATGACACGTTTGTTAAAGAGAATTGGAGAGGTGAGATGCTTCACAATAAGTTGTGCCAAGCCCTCAACAATAGCACTCTTACCAACACCTGGTTCACCAATGAGAATAGGATTATTCTTCTTTCTTCTACCAAGAATCTCACTGACACGCATAATCTCTTTCTCTCTGCCTACAACTGGGTCGAGTTTTCCCTCGGTAGCAGCTTGAGTAAGATCAGTACCGAAACTATCGAGTACTGGTGTCTTTGATTTTGTACGTGGAGCCTGTGTTGTCTTGGCATTATTGCTGCCTTCAGATGATGAAGATGACATCATATCATCATCCATTTCTTCCTCGTCAGCCATTCCTATACCATTCTTTGGTTGGTTTGCGCGTTGTTGTAACATCGATATAGCGTTGTTATAATTGAATCCATTCTCTTCCATTACCTTCTTAGCACCATTATTAGAAGAATCATGCAATATTGCAAGGAAGAGATGAAGGATATCCACAGTCTGTGCATGTTGTATACGTGCCTCAAGTACAGCTAATTTCAATATGTTATTTGCCTGCTCGTTCAAAAGCATATCAGGCACTGAAGCGCTTGGGGCAATTGTTTCCTCCTGAAGTATTCTTTCTATTTCTTTCTTTATATTATCTATATCAACCTTCCATTGGTTGAATAGTTCCCATACTGGTCCTGACTTCTCTCTCAGAATGGCGAGCATGATATGCTCAGGAGCAACCGACGCACTTGTCAGTCGTTCTGCTTCCTCTCTGCTGAATGAAAGTATTTCAGAAACCTTTGGGGAGAATTGATTCATCATATCCTAACCTTTCTTTTCTTTACTTGTATCTGTGAACAATATGTCCTGTATTAGTAGGACTATATAAACAAAAGGTGTGCCAAAAACAAAGAATCGGACATACATGGGTGTTGTAAGTCCGATTCTACATTTTATATTCTATTACAGTGCCTCGTCGTCAGGCTTCTGAAGTTTTGCTTTGGGTTGTCGACCCAAGTGCTTTTTCTTGCGAAGCCAAGCCGCCTTGCGCTGCTCATATTCCTCACGATGACGTTCCAAGAAGTTATCTGCCATTGAACTTACCGTATATTATCGAAATCTGAATATTCTTTCCAGTCGATGTGTTACCCAATAACTTTGTGCTTGAGAGGCCCATGTCGTGGGAAACCTTAGTAATGATCGTTTTCTGAGTGCTACCTGAACCTTGTGTTACAGTCTGTAATTCAACTGGTACGATTACAACCTTACCCCATGCAGGCATTGATGTATTGCGTGAGAAGAGGTTGATAATTCCCGAGATATTGTTGAACACATAGCTGTTCGTTGTCTTGTTGTAACTTGCCAAGAACGAAGTCTTGTTGTCAGGTAGACGGTTGTTCGCAAAGAACGACTGTAGACTATCTGCAGCTACCATAACGACATTCTGTGGTATTCCAAACTGATAATCGGATGTTGTACTATTGTTTTCTCGGTAGAGTACAACCTTAGCCGAGTTGATAGAATCGTTTGTATGTCCTGCCATAATGTCAGATACAGGGAGCGTTAACTTTGTGAACAAGCCTGCTGGAGTCTTAAGATAAGTATGACCAGACTCACTTGCTAACTGCTGTAACTTTGTGTTGTCGTTAGAGAAGTTTGTCAACTGAAGGACCTCTTCAGTACTTACAAAGTTGGTTGATATCTCTGATACCTTACCATTCTGCTTGTTCTTGAAGTAGATATTCAACTGTGCAATCTGTATATGTGCCATTGAACCAGAGCCACCATCAACCTTGAAGTAGAATCCAGGACATATCTCATGCAAGAAACGATAAGGATTACGGAATGCAGCAGGGTTCTGCTGATACTTGCGAAGCAGGTAAGTTCCGTAGTTGTTATATGTAACACCACTCTTATCCTTATATTGTTTGTTTAGGCGAACAATGATGTTACGGTTATAATTTCTTCCATTTCGGATGCTATCAGATTCCGTGTAGTCTGTTAGAGTGAATGAACGTTTCTCAGCTATGCCACCCTGTGTGGCTGGACGAATATAGCCTTGTGCTTCTGGATCGAAGTTAGAGTAGTAGGTTACTCCTTCCTCAACAGGCTTTGAAAGTTCGTATGCTGTCAGCTTCATTTGGCTCAGAGAATCGCCGTAGTAGGTGCTATAATACAGTCTTATATCGCATGAATCAGCAATAATCTCATTGTTTGCATCGCGACTCATGATAGAGTCCTTTGCTGGCAACTCAAAATTACTAAGCACATGAAACTGAGACATCAGATTACCTGTAACAGTTGTATTTGTCTCAGGGTCAACCATTCTGCCCAAATATCCGGTTGATGAACGTGCTATAACACTGCCAGCGACCATTGTTTCAGAAGCTACGCTGAAGGTGTCTGCCTTTATAGAAAGTTTGTCGCCATTGTCGATAAGTGAGCCTCCAAGGGTATCTGTAGTATCATCACATGATACCATTCCGATACAAGCTGCAAGTATACAAGCTGCAATGAATTTCCTTCTCATTTAGAATGTCTTAATTGTATGAATCTAAGTGTATCAGAACAATTTATTATAAAATTCTGAATACTTCTCCTTTAGTTCAGCATCATCGATTGCATGTTCCAAAAGCTGCTTATCGTGAGTCTTAGCATAGTTGATAAGATCAGCGTGAGCTTTGTCACTGGTACCAATGACACCATCAGAATAGTCGATAGCCAGTTTACCTAACTCCATGAAATCGAAGTCATCACCATAGTTCTTCAAATACTTAGCCTTTGCCTCACGGAACTCAAGACAATGCTTAAAGTTAGTACCCAAGCTGTCTTGTGGCTGTTCTGCAAAGAGTGAAGTCACAACTTTTGAATTGGCAAACTGTGGCTCATCTTTGTAAGCAGTCTTTACATAGAATGGGATAACAGAAGACATCCAACCCTGACAATGAATCACATCAGGAGCCCATCTTAGCTTCTTTACTGTCTCCAATACGCCTCTTGCAAAGAAGATAGCACGCTCGCCGTTGTCAGGATAGTCGTTACCCAATTCGTCCTTTGTCATGGCAGGACGTTTTTGGAAATAATCTTCATTATCAATGAAATAAACCTGTATACGTGTCTGCGGAATACTTGCCACCTTGATAATCAATGGATGGTCTGTATCGTCTATAATCAAGTTCATACCTGAAAGGCGAATAACCTCGTGTAACTGCCCTCTACGTTCGTTTATATTTCCCCATCTTGGCATGAATGTACGGATCTCAAATCCAGCTTCTTGCATGATGTGTGGCATTTCTGAGCCATAGAAAGACATCTCTGTCTCAGGCACATATGGCATGATTTCTTGATTAACAAATAATACTTTTTTTCCCATTCTTTATGTTAGAATTTTTGTTTCTGCAATTACTGCAAGCAAACGCATAGAATGTTAGACTTTTCTGGGCGCAGCTTATCTTCTGCAAAGGTACGAAAAAAAAATGAGACAACTCCCGCTTTCGGCTGAAAACAAATAAAAAGTAGGGCATGTTGAGATTATTTAATTAAAATCTCGTCTATTTAATTATTTTGTTGTTACTTTGCATCGATTTTAATTTTAGAGACTGATGAAAGTTATCCAAAAGATTGTTGAACTTCAGAACGAACTTTTCTCTTGTCGCAAGGAAAACAAAACTATTGGATTAGTTCCTACGATGGGTGCGTTGCATGATGGTCATGCGTCACTTGTGAAACAAAGCGTCAAGGAGAATGATATAACAGTTGTTTCTGTTTTTCTTAATCCTACCCAGTTTAATGATAAGGGAGATTTAGAACGTTATCCTCGTACATTAGAGGCTGATTGTAAGCTTATTGAAGCTTGTGGAGCAGACTATGTCTTTGCGCCATCTGTTGAAGAAGTCTACCCCAAACCAGATAATCGTCAATACGAGTTTTCACCACAATCAACAGTGATGGAGGGTGCAAAGCGCCCTGGTCATTTCAATGGTGTTTGCCAAGTTGTCAGCAGATTATTTTATATTGTTCATCCGAATAGAGCCTATTTCGGTGAGAAAGATTGGCAGCAGATAGCTGTTATCAAACGTCTTGTTGACTTCATTGGCATGAAGGATGAAATAACGATAGTAGAGTGTCCAATTATACGTGATGCAGACGGTCTGGCTATGAGTTCACGCAACATGTTATTGACAGCCGATGAGCGTGCTGTAGCACCGAAAATATATGAGGCGTTAAGTCAAAGTGTAGCGTTCTCTAAGACCCATACAGTTGCAGAAATACGTGAGAAAGTTATTGCTGATATCAATGCAGTAGATGGACTTGAGGTAGAATATTTTGAGATTGTAGATGGCAACACGCTTCTTGAAGTAAATACATGGGAAGCGTATGTCGTAGGTTGTATTACTGTTTATTGTGGCCATACGCCTATCCGACTTATTGACCACATAAAATACAGAGGATAATAAGAAAAGATGCAGATAGAAGTATTAAAAAGTAAGTTGCACTGTGCTACTGTCACAGAGGCAAATCTTCATTATATGGGTAGTATTACTATTGATGAAGACTTGTTGGATGCTGCTAATATGATAGCAGGTGAGAAGGTTCAAATTGTGAATAACAACAATGGTGAACGCTTTGAAACTTATATTATTAAGGGAGAAAGAGGCTCTGGCTGTATTTGTTTAAATGGTGCAGCAGCTCGCAAGGTTGTAGTAGGGGATGAGGTAATTATAATCTCTTATGCATTGATGGATTTTGAAGAGGCAAAAATCTTCAAGCCTTCAATTGTTTTTCCTAAGGAAGGCAACATGTTATAAGCAGATAAAAAAGGGTATCAGTTAGAGGATAAACCCTTTGACTTTGTAAGTGTAGGACGTAGCGTCCTTACTGTTATAAGCACACAATCACATTTCTTCTTTCAAAGTAAGGTAAGGAAGTTATTTATTAATAAGGTGTAACTTAATAATAGATAATCCTCTTTCCTGCTTGGAGAAAGAAATGTGATTGTGTGTTTTTTTATTTCCTATATTTTGATGTACTATTATCAAAAAAGCGAGGGTATGCCGTAATGACACACCCTCTTAAGAAAATGATAATAGCATCAGTGACGAATGTCAACTGATAGCAGAATTATTCAATAACAACCAATGGGTCATCCTCAAGCACAGCCTGACCGACCTTTACAGCAATAGCAGTTACCTTGCCATCCTTCTCAGCTTCGATGTTGTTCTGCATCTTCATAGCCTCGAGGACAACAACAGTATCGCCAGCCTTTACCTCCTGACCAACAGTCACCTCAACAGATGTGATGGTTCCAGGAAGTGGAGCCTTAACAGCTGCAGAACTGTTGATAGCAACAGCAGGAGTAGCCTCCTCACTTGCCTCAGCAGCAGCTGGCTTACCAAGCTCAACCTTCTTCTTCTCTGGCTCAGCAGGCTGTTCCATCTGTACTGCATACTGCTCTCCGTTGACAGATACTTCTGCAACATTCTCGGCATTAATCTCACCAATCTCGACTTTATATTCCTTGCCGTCGATAGTATATTTGAATTCTTTCATTGTTGTCTATTATGGTTTCTTTGTCATTATCTCGAACTTAGCATCCCACATTGTTTGCTTTGGCAGAATAGTGATAAAGCCTGGTTCGTTATCGTGAACATTGTTTCCGGCAAACTCATAGAGTGCCATTGCAATAGCTGCATATACGTTCTTATCCATAGTCGCGTGCCTCCTTATTACATTGGCATACAGCCATGTTTCTTAGCTGGTAAGTCTTGCTTCTTATGAGCCAACTGAGCCAAGCCACGGCAGATACGGAAACGAGTGTTGCGTGGTTCGATAACATCATCGATGTAGCCGAACTGAGCAGCCTGATATGGATTAGCAAACTTCTCTGAGTACTCCTCTTCCTTTTCTGCGAGGAACTGCTTAACATCGCCACCCTGCTCCTTAACTTCCTTAGCTTCTCTACCACAGAGAACGGCAACAGCACCAGATGCACCCATAACGGCAATCTCTGCGCTTGGCCATGCAAAGTTGAGATCAGAACGGAGCTGCTTACAACCCATAACGATGTGTGAACCACCATAGCTCTTACGCAATGTGATAGTAATCTTTGGAACTGTAGCCTCACCGTAAGCATAGAGCAACTGTGCACCGTGAAGAATTACAGCGTTATACTCCTGACCAGTACCTGGGAGGAAACCTGGTACGTCAACAAGTGAAACGATTGGAATATTGAAAGCATCGCAGAAACGAACGAAGCGCGCACCCTTACGGCTTGCGTTAGTGTCTAATACTCCTGCGTAGGCTGATGGCTGGTTAGCTACGATACCAACACTCTGACCATTGAAACGAGCGAAACCAGTGATGATGTTCTTAGCAAACTTTGGCTGAACCTCGAAGAATTCTCCGTTGTCAGTTACAGCCTGAATTACCTTGTACATATCGTATGCCTGGTTTGGATCGTCTGGGATAATCTCGTTCAAGAGGTCTTCCTTACGGTCGATAGGGTCAGTGCACTCTACACGTGGTGCTTCCTCGCGGTTGTTTGAAGGAATGTAAGAAAGGAGCTTCTTGATAAGGTCCATTGCCTCTTCCTCAGTCTTAGCTGTGAAGCTTGTTACACCACTCTTTGAAGCGTGAACGCTTGCACCACCAAGGTGCTCTGCGTCGATATCTTCACCAGTTACGGTCTTTACAACCTTAGGACCAGTTAGGAACATGTAACTTGTTTGCTCCTTCATGATGATGAAGTCTGTCAATGCTGGAGAGTAAACTGCACCACCGGCACATGGACCAAGGATGCTCGAGATCTGTGGGATAACACCAGAAGCGAGGATATTACGCTCGAAGATTTCGCCGTAACCTGCCAAAGCAGAGATACCCTCTTGGATACGTGCGCCACCAGAGTCGTTCATACAGATGACTGGTGCACCGTTGGTCATAGCCATATCCATTACCTTGCAGATCTTCTGAGCCATTGTTTCAGAAAGCGAACCACCATTTACGGTGAAGTCCTGTGCATAGAGGTAGACGAGACGACCGTCGATAGTTGCTGAACCAGCAACAACACCATCACCGAGGTACTGCTTCTTCTCCATACCGAAGTTATGACAACGATGGAGTTTGAACATATCGTATTCCTCAAAGCTGCCTTTGTCAACCAGCATTTCAATACGCTCACGTGCAGTATACTTTCCGCGCTCATGCTGCTTGTCGATGGCCTTCTGGCCACCACCTAAGCGTGCTAACTCGCGCTTCTCCACGAGTGCCTTGATCTTTTCTGTTTGCTTACTCATAATTTGAATTTATTTTCTTATTTATAGCTTCTTAATAAATTATTTTTTAATCATCTGTTTCTTCCTGCCAATTTATTTTGTAGGAGCAAAAAGGCTCTTATTACAGAATCAAATGCAAAATTACTAAAAAAGGTGGAGATAGTTATCTTCACCTCTTTAAATATTGTTAAGGTTTTAGGTTTAATGACTTCTATTTCTATCTGATAACTTTGGTTTGTGGGAAAAGCTTGGTTTTAATAATCAAGAATTATGTGTTACAAACTCTTATGATAATGATAAATCGTGATAAAGAATAAATTATTTAGTAGGATGTTCAAATGCAAGTAATACATTACTTTTTTGCTACTTTGTAATAAAAAATCAAACATTGAAAAATGAAAGATGCTCTTTTGGCTTCTAAAAGACGCCCAATTGACTTGCAAAAGGTGCCCTTTAGGGGTCTTACTAACGCCCTTATGAAGTCCAATTAAGCATCTATTAAAAACCATTTTTGTAACTCGTTGTGCATTAGTAAGTTATTAAAGCACTTTGAAAGTATATGTTTTGATAAAATTATGGGCTTTTTCCTCTTATTTTTGTCATAATATTTCAATATTATAAAATTCGTTTTATGAATTAATTTGGATGTTATCTTTTTTTTGTAGGGTATCCTCTGAAATAAGATTATTCCGTATTTTAAACCCTATCATCTCCTTAATGATTAAAAAAAGAGGGTGTGTCAAAATGCAAATATCATTTTGATAATCTTACAGTTTGAAACAATCCAATAAAAAATGACCATTTCTATACTCGATTTGGAGTAAAGAAATGGTCTTTTCTTTGCCTTTAGAAGAATCCTACTTATAGATTGAAAGTTGTCAATTTATTAATTTGCATTTTGACATACCCCCTTTTTTATAACTTTATTTTTGTCTGCGACGATGGTTACCAGAAAAGTTTGGATTGAAACTCTTTGGCTGTTTACCATTTTGCTTAGCAGATTTCCTACGATTCTCTGTTGGCTTTTCCTCCCGTCCCTTTCGTTTTTTGTTTGGAATGTCGGGTGTACTTCCAATTGCCTTAGGGTCATAAACCGCACGTGGGTGTCGCTTCGGAACATTGTCATAGAGCTTAGCAATCAAGTCACTACGTCCAATGCGGTGAAGCTCTCGCTCAATATCTCGTCGTGCTTCAGGCTTATACCAGAAGAAGAATTGACGCTGTGCAAGTTTCTCCTTTGGTGTCTTTGCTGAGAAGATGGGTTCGAGAGTGTAAGGATCATATCCCGTGTACCATGCCTCTGTAGAAACAGTCATTGGGGTAGGGGTGAAGTCCTGCACCTGCTCCAAGTGAAAATCAAGGTCTTTTGTTAGTACCGCCAACTCAGCCATATCCTCTTCCTGGCATCCAGGATGAGAAGATATGAAGTAAGGAATAATCTGCTGTCGCATATTCTCCTCACGGTTGATACGGTCAAAAATCTTCTTGAAAGCATAGAATTGTTGGAACGAAGGTTTACGCATCAGATTTAGAACGCGGTCTGAAGTATGCTCTGGTGCAACCTTCAATCGTCCACTCACATGTCGTGTTATCAACTCACGAGTATATTGTCTGGCAGCCTCATTACTCTTCTCGTCCTTACTCTTGTGCAGAAGTAGGTCATAACGTACACCAGAACCGATAAAACTCTTCTTGATTCCTGGTAGTTCATCGACTGCATGATAGATTTCAAGCAGTTTGGTGTGGTCGGTTTCGAGATTAGGACAAATCTCAGGATTGACGCAGCTTGGACGTTTGCAATGCTCGCAAGCCTTCTGGTTCTTACCTGCCATACCATACATATTAGCTGATGGTCCACCGAGGTCGGAGAGATAACCTTTGAAGTCGGGCATCTGTATAACCTGCTTTACTTCCTTTAAGATACTCTCTTTCGAGCGACAGCTAATAAACTTACCCTGATGAGCGGAAATGGTACAGAATGAACAGCCACCAAAGCATCCGCGATGAATGTTCACACTGTGCTTAATCATCTCATAGGCAGGGATAGTCTTACCGCGATACTTCGGATGTGGTTCACGTGTATATGGTAGGTCGTAGGCTGCATCTACCTCCTCTGTTGTCATGGTAGGATAGGGTGGATTAACAACGGCATAAACGTTGTCAACAGCCTGCAGAATGCGTTGTGCGTGCTTCTTGTTTGACTCTTCTTCTATATGTTTGAAGTTTTCTGCTTGATATTTTTTGTTGTGTAAGCAAGACTCGTGGGAATGAAGTACAATATCACTCTCTTTTATTCCGTCAGGAATCTCTGATTCTTTACAAAGATATACGGTCTGTGGAATATGCTTCAAATCTTTAATGTTAGCACCATTTTCCAACTCTTGTGCTATGCTAACCACCTGTTTTTCACCCATACCATAGATAATCATGTCGGCACGTGCATCGCAGAGAATGGACTTGCGAACACAATCTTTCCAATAGTCGTAATGAGTAAGACGGCGCAATGAAGCCTCGATGCCGCCTAAGACAATAGGAACATCGGGATAGAGCTGTCTAAGGATATTAGAGTAAACAATGCTTGGATATTCTGGACGCAGGTTGGGTCTGCCATCAGGTGAATAAGCATCGTCTGAGCGTAGACGACGATTGGCAGTGTATTTGTTCACCATCGAGTCCATTGCGCCGGGTGAGATACCAAAGTAGAGACGTGGACGGCCTAATTTTTTGAAGTCTCGGAAGTCGCCATGCCAGTCAGGTTGTGGAACGATAGCCACCTTATAGCCAGCTGCCTCAAGTGTTCTACCAATGACAGCAGCACCAAAAGCAGGATGGTCTATATAGGCATCACCCGAAAAGAGGATAATGTCTAACTGATCCCACCCACGGAGTTCTACCTCCTTCTTTGTGGTAGGGAGGAAGTCTGTCAACTGAAATCTTGAAGGTCTTGTGGTTTTTGCTTCATTCTTAACAGCAGCCTCCCTATCTTGTCGCTGTGTAGGTGTTGTCTTTTTATGCTGCTTTGCAGGTCTTCTGTTTTCTTTTTGTGAACTCAAATGTTTTTGTTTTTAAATGAATTTCTTTTTAAGTCTGTTACTTGTTTTCAAGAAATTGAACTTTACTATTATTCCTTCTTTATGATTAAAGGACTTCACTGTTCTCTTCTTCAGCGTTTTGGTGTGTTAAGACCCACTCTTTGAAGAGTGTAACAAGATTTTTAAGTCCGATAGCTTTCATGTTTTGATTATAAATAACATCAAGACATAAGTCTAACAAGTCTTTATCTTTACCAGGTTCAGACTCGAGAAGTCCACGAACATTGAATTTCAGTTTGTCGAGGATATCCTCGTCAATAATACCATTGGAATCAACCAGTCCAGAGAGAAGTGAATATTTCTTTATTGTCTCAAGATGGCTGTCTGTAATCTCAATGCTTCGTGTTCCCGAAGCGTTTGCTTGAATTTTATACATAGTCTTTACGCTTTTAGATTATTCCAATTTCTTTGTTGTTATTTCTTCATTAAGAAGTTGACAATACCCTTCATGATACTGTTACGCGTAGGTGCATCCTTGATGCACTCGAATGGGAAGGATAGTGTGAAAACACTGTTGTCAGTTCCTTTATATGCCACAGCTGCAGTTTTGCCATCTGCATAAGTTAAGGTACTGAAAGCATTGTCAACAGGAAGAATATAGTCTGGTGTATAAGCACCGTAATGCTGCTCGTTGATAGTACGATAAACATCGAATGACATTCCCATACCACTTACGATAGAGTTATAATTGTCATAGTTTGCTCCATCAAAAGTAATCTTGAGGTTGTTTTTCAACCAATCTTGCTCATCAACACCCTGCATATCGGATGCAAGATAAGAACCACTGACAAAGAGTTTGCCACGATTATTCAGATACTTCGTCAACTGTTGACGAAGTGCAAGCTTAAAAGTCTTGTAATAATACAAGCTATGCCCGTCATCCTTCTCATTGCCAAGGAGTAAGTCAACCATTGCATACTTGGAAAGGTTCACCTCACCATACTCTACAGCCTTACTGTTACAGCTGACGACATTGTATTTTCCTGCATGGCGTAATGCCTCTGCATGGTCTTTGACATAGTTGAAGTCATTACTAGCAATAACCTTACCTACGAGTTCTTCGCCACCATAACCTAAGGCACTTGGACCTTCTTTGCCCATCATTGCCTTGTTGAAGTTGGCTTGTCTTCCTGCCCATCCAGCTACAGGACCATAGCTAAGACCTGGATCTGCTTCAAGGTCGAAGCCCTGCTCGGTGCTTGTATTAACAACAGCAGGAGAAGAAAGGCGACTGAAAGCATTGACAATGAGAATTGTCTGAGTTGCACCTTCATTGCGTAAGGCTGAAAGAACTTCTGTTGGGAAACTCTCACCACCACGGTTACAAGCCGTTACCTTAAAGTTGTAGACTACACCAGGTAGCAATTCTATGTCAAAATAAGGATTGCGAACGTTCATACCATTGTCAAAACCTCTTGTTCCCATCGCAACATACACGTTATAGGAAGTAGGGGTTGCGGTAGGTTCACTGGTATCCGTAGTTGGTCTCCATTGCAATCTCACCTTGTTTGCTGATACATATTCTATCTTGAAGTTATTTGGTGCAAGTGGTTGAACAGTATAAGTCTTACCGTGCATGTTAGCTTCATATTTCAAGACAGTCTTATATACGGAACGTGCAAAGGTGAATTTGAAGTTAGGATCTTGACCTAATTTAATGTCGGGGAAGTTTTGATGAGAGAGCGTCTCAAGGATAGCAGAGGGAACTTCAGGTAATCGCGTTTCGCTATAGTTGCGATCCCACACTGAACGAGTTGTCCAATTGATGTGGAAAGCATTGTCCAAATCCTTCTTTACGTTGGCTACCAACTGTTCTGCAAAGGTCTTTGAAACCTTACGTGAAAGTCCATCTCCCAATGTTTTATTACCGTCTTGCGTAGTACAGATTCCCAAGGTTCCTACGTAACTATCATCAGTTTTAACTCCGGCATCGCTATGTATAGCCAACGTAAGTTCGATAGGTACTTTCTTACCATCTTTCTTTTCAGGCAGATAACAAGAACCTCCAGCGAGCCAATTCGTCATCAAGGAACGGCAGTTGATGTCGTCGTTATAGTCATTAGAGCCATTACTCTTGCTGACTACATTCCAAGGTGCACCAGCCCATTGTGCAGAGTATCTTGCACCTTCAAGGAAACGAGGTAAACCACTCACTGTTCCACCACGAACAATGTTACCCATACCACCACCAAAGCGTACTGCGTCAGTAGTTACAATACCTCTATGCGAACTATGATTAGTCAGTACAACAGAGTTATTGATACTGTTTCCCTTGTCAAACTCAAAAGTGCCAAGATAAACCCAAGTGCCACCACCCATACGTTGGTTTACTCGGAAATGTGTTTCTTGTCCTTTATGAAAAACAATATACTCTGCCGCTTCCACACTCTTCTTCTGTGTCTGATAGCTTACATATACGGCATAGCGTCCTGTTTCAGGGAAAGTAGGTTGGTAGACAACAGAGCTAATCTTACTGTTGCGCTTTCTTGCCTTTACTTGTCGAGCCGTACCAGCTGTAAATGGATTCTCACCATCATTATAACTTCCATAATGTTGTGCGAAGCCTTTATCCGAAGTGGTCGCCCACTTCTTCTTCATACTCTCTTCCTTGTAGTTGGTGCGACTATCGTTATCTACTATAATTTCATTCTTCTGCCAGTCTCTTTCACGAGGTGTAAAGACAATTGCTCCTGCGTTCTCAAGCATAGGAATGAGATAAGGAAGAACTATTGTTTGTGTGTATAGGTCCTCAGTAGTACCGAATAGAATTGGTCTTTGCCATCTCCATCCACCCTTCTTAGCATCGTAATATCTTCCATGCGATGACCATACAGAAAGATGTCTATTCTGTAATCCCTCTGTGATTTCATTAGGGCGAGAAACATTCTTCACCCATGGTGCATCTTCATAATCAGTCTTCCCCCATGTTGACTTACTCGATTGTGCAAAAGTGTTTGCAAACGACATTGCAAGAAGGGCTGTACACAGCAATCTTATCTTCATTATCCGTTTAATTCTCCTATCGTAAACAATTCTGGATGTTTACCCTTAAAGTCTTTGAAATACAATTTGATTTCCTTCATATCCTGTTCCAAATCACCCGATGGTGTTATAACCTTTGAACACTCTATTAGCTTCCTTTCATAATCTAACCCGTAGAGGTAGATAGGCAGTTGGGCTTTCTGTGCAATATAATAAAAGCCCTTTTTCCATTCAGGGTTTAGACTTCTGGTTCCTTCGGGAGTAATACAAAGCTGGAACTTGTCACGCTTTATAGCATAATCGGCTAATCGGTCGGTCATACTTGTCTTCTTATCACGCCATACAGGGATTCCTCCGAGTTTGCGAAAGATAGGACCAAGCGGCCAGAAAAACCATTCCTTCTTCATAAGGAAGTTGCTCTTCAGTCGCTCAGCTCTTGCGTAAAGCTGACCAATTAGGAAATCATAATTACTTGTGTGAGGTGCAAGACAAATAATAGCTTTGTCAGGTAATGTAAACCTAATATCCTTCTTCCACCCCATAAAACTATAAAGAAGCCACTTTGATATACCCTGTAACATTATGCAAGGTTATTGAGTTGATCAACAATCTCATTGACTTCTTTACTAAACTTGTCCTTCAAGTCTTTGAAATATACTTTGGCAGGCATACCCGGCTGAACGTGAGATACGCGTCTGATGTAATTGCTGTGCATTACTAAAATAGAAGTGAGGATAGCCTCAGTATTGTCATTATCACGATTCTCACCATAGAGAGATGCTGCGATGCCCTCTGTAAACAAATCACCACAAATGTAATTGATGGTGCGTTTCAAATCTCTTTTGTTGCTCATATTAATCCTAAATAGCTATATTATATATTTTCGTTCAAAGATAAATAAAAAAAAAGAAAAGCAAGACTTTCTTACATAAAAATAGAGTTAAAATTTTAATTTAGCGTCTTTTCCTTTCTTTTATCGGATAAAAAAGGTAAATTTGCAGAGTAGTAAAGACATTAAATAAATCATTATATTCAAATCATTTAAATTAAACACATGGAAATTAGCGCATTGCAGAAGGAAAGAGCAGGCTATCAGCCAAAGTTGCCTAAGGCTCTTCAGGGTGCAGTAAAGGTGCAGGAAGGTGCTCCTACACAGAGTGTTGACAATCAAGAGGATATCAAGAAGTTATTCCCTAACACGTACGGAATGCCTCTCGTAGAGTTTGTTCCAGCTGATTCGGCTAACAATGCTAAGATTAACGTTGGTATTATCCTTTCAGGTGGTCAGGCTCCTGGTGGTCACAACGTTATCTCTGGTCTCTTCGATGAGGTTAAGAAGTTGAACCCAGAGAACCGTCTTTATGGTTTCCTTATGGGGCCTGGTGGTCTTGTTGATCACAACTATATTGAGATTACTGCTGAGAATCTTCAGGCTTACCGCAACACTGGTGGCTTCGATATGATTGGTTCAGGTAGAACAAAGCTTGAGAAGGAAGAGCAGTTTGAGAAGGGACTTGAGATTCTTCGTAAGTTGGATATCAAGGCTGTTGTAATCATTGGTGGTGACGACTCTAATACTAATGCTTGTGTATTGGCTGAATACTATGCTGCTAAGCAGTATGGTGTACAGGTTATTGGTTGCCCTAAGACTATCGATGGCGACTTGAAGAACGATCAGATTGAGACTTCTTTCGGTTTCGATACAGCAACAAAGACTTACTCTGAGCTTATCGGTAACATCGAGCGTGACTGTAACTCTGCTCGTAAGTACTGGCACTTCATCAAGTTGATGGGTCGTTCTGCATCTCACATCGCTCTTGAGTGTGCTTTGCAGACTCAGCCAAACATCTGCTTGGTATCTGAGGAAATTGAATCTAAGGATCAGACTTTGAATGATATCGTTGAGTATATCGCAGGTGTTGTTGCTTACCGTGCAGAGCAGGGTAACAACTTCGGTGTTGTTTTGATTCCAGAAGGTCTTATCGAGTTTATTCCTGCTATCGGTCGTTTGATTCAGGAGTTGAATGATTTGCTCGCTGCTCATGGTGCTGATTATTTGAACCTTGACAAGGATGCACAGCGTAAGTATATCCTTGAACACCTCTCTGCAGAGAACAAGGCTACATTTGAAACACTTCCAGAGGGCGTTGCTCGTCAGCTTTCTCTCGACCGTGACCCACACGGAAACGTTCAGGTATCTCTCATCGAGACAGAGAAACTCATCTCTGAGATGGTTGCAGCTAAGCTTGATCAGTGGAAGAAGGAAGGTAAGTATGCTGGTAAGTTTTCTCCTTTGCACCACTTCTTTGGTTACGAGGGTCGTTGTGCAGCTCCTTCTAACTTCGATGCAGACTACTGCTATGCACTTGGTTCATCAGCAGCTCAGTTGATAGCTAACGGTAAGACAGGTTATATGGCTATCGTTAAGAACACTACAGCTCCTGCTGATCAGTGGAAGGCAGGAGGTGTGCCAATCACTATGATGATGAACATGGAGAGACGTAATGGTGAGATGAAGCCTGTTATTCGTAAGGCACTCGTTGAACTTGATGGTGCTCCATTCAAGACTTTTGCTGCTCAGCGTGAGAAGTGGGCTAAGGAAACATGCTATGTTTATCCAGGTCCTATCCAGTACTGGGGGCCTTCTTCAGTATGTGATCAGACTACTAAGACTCTCGGATTAGAGCAGGCTAAGTAATAGTATATTCATAAAGAAGAGATGGGGGATAACTTTATCCTCTGTTTCTTCTTTTGTTTTATACAATTTCTTATTTTCTTCTGACCTTTAATGCTTTGAGTAGTTGGTAAATATTTTAATTTATCCCTTTGATATTCAATCTATTATTATAGTATTCATACGAGAATAAAAGCACATGAATACAGCTGTAAGTAGTGCTTAATCGCTTTCATTTTTGTTGTCTATTGATCTAAAGAAACAACATGTTTGAACTCATATTTAAGTAGTGTGCTAATTTATTTTCATGAAAATAATTATTTATCTTCACGTAAATAAATCTTTTTCTTCATGAAAATAAATATTTTTGTTCATGAAAAGAATTCTCGAAAGTCAATTTAATGTAGAAGTAAAGTAGAACTTTAAATTATCCAAAAGTAAGAAAATGTTTATCTCCAAAGCGTTTCATTCAATACTAAAGACTTGGATTCAAATGCCAAGTTGGATGCGTTGGGCTGGAGGATTGTGTCTTGCTGTAGGGTATAGTTTTCTGTTTTACTTCTTTTTAGTATCACCTACAGGCTTCAGATGGCGTGCTATTTATGGTGATCCAGATTATCCTGAAGGTTATACGATTTATGGTATTGATGTAAGTCGTTATCAAGGTACGATTAACTGGAATCGACTTAGAAATGCGCTGATAGACCGTTTGCCTATTCGTTTTGTGATTATCAAGTCAACGGAGGGCGATAGTCATATTGATACTAAGTTCCGTGATAACTTCTCCAATGCGAAAGAACATGGTTTTATACGTGGTGTTTATCATTTCTGGAGTAATAAGTCGTCAGCACGTCGGCAGGCTTATTTCTTCCTTGCCATGGTTCATCTACAGCCGGGAGATTTACCACCTGTGCTTGATGTGGAACATAAACCAAAGAATATCAGTACAGAAGAGTTCCAGCAGAATATTCTGACATGGCTACATATAGTAGAAGATAGGTATCATGTGAAACCTATCATCTATACCTATTATAAGTTTAAAGACCAATACCTTTCTGATTCTCGCTTTGATGATTATCCTTATTGGATAGCTCACTATTATGTTAATCAGATGGAGTACCAAGGTGCTTGGAAATTCTGGCAGCATACCGATGCCGGAAGGCTGCCAGGTATTAAGGGGTATGTAGACTTAGACATCTACAATGGTAGCTTCTATGACTTACAGCAACTACTTATCCAAGATGATGTTACTGACGTTCAAGTAGTAGGCAACACCAATCGTGATTCAACAAACGTTGATTCTCTTTCAGACCGAGTTCATTAGCTTTTTGAAGGATAGCCTCTGCGTCTTGCTCATAAAATCCACTCAGAATAATCTTTGATTCTGTTGTCATAACGCTGACAAACTCGTCTATATCTTCAAGGATAATGTTACGGTTGATATTTGCTAAGATAACATCAAAGACACCACTCACGTGTGACAAGACTCGTCTGTCGCCTTCAAGCACATCTAATTCTACACCATTTAGTTCGGCATTATGCTCAGCATTGCGTACACTCCACTCATCAATGTCATAGCTTACAACTTCTTTTGCACCGCACTTTGCAGCAACAATGCCTAAAATACCTGTTCCACAACCACAATCAAGAACTCTCTTTTCTTTGAGGTCTTGGTTTAATAGTAATGAAACAATCATCTGTGTTGTCTCATGTGTACCTGTTCCAAATGCTTGTTGTGCATCAATGGTAATCTTCATTGGGATTTTCTCAAGTTGAGGATAGGTAGCTGTGGCATCTTCTTCCATATTCTTACAGATGATAGCACAGCGGTCGTCAATGATGATAGGGTCGAAACCTGCTTTTTCCCATTCCTCATTCCAATTCTTATCCTCAGCTTTAGCAGCTTCGAAAGAAACTTTTACGTCTGGAATTGGCAAGTTCTGCATGGTCTCAGTGAGTGTTTCTTCATTGAAAAGGTCTTCTTGGCAGTAGCCAACGAGTCCGTCTGGTTCGTCTGTGAAGGAATCAAATCCAACTTCAGCTGCAAGAGCTGCAATGATGTCTCTTACATCCTGAGAATCAGGTTCTGCCGTAAACTTTACTTGTATATATTTCATCTTGGTGTTAAATTTCTACTGCAAAATTATAAAAAATAGGGAAAAACCTACCATGGATTAGGGAAAATCCGTATATTTGCAAAGAAAGTTATCTTATTTTTGCACTATAAAGATTGTGTACAAACATTATCTTGGTGTTAAAACAAGTGTAAATTAAAAAAAAGGTATATGAAACGTTCAGTATTACTTTCGGTTTTATTTGGAGCTATGCCATTGCTATCAATGGCGCAAGATGACCTTTATTTTACCCCGTCAAAGGCGGATCAGTCTGCTTATCAACAGAGTAAAGTAGAGGAGGATCGCCCTGTATATTATAGCGGTATTGGTAAGTCTAATGATGAATACAATCGTCGTGGCAAGTATAATTATAAGAAAATAGGAGTTGATTCTCTTGGAAACGATATCTTTATGTCGCGTATCTCTACGTTGCATGGCGACTCTGTAGTGTTAGATACTATCTATGGAGGTTTCACTCGTCAGTACGAAAGTGATAACGATGACTTTGCTTATAGCCGAAGAATGAGTCGTTTTGATGGATTTTGGGGTGGCTATTATGACCCATGGTTTGCTGGTCGCTCTTCGTTCTATGTAGGATGGGGATGGCGTTCACCTTATTATGGTGGCTGGTATGACAGATGGGATGATCCATGGTCATATGGTTATTATGGTGGCTATCCTTACTATAGCTATTATGGTGGTTATCCATATTATGGCTACTACGGCGGTTATCCATACTATTATGGTTATGCTGACTATGGTTGGTACAACCCATGGAGCAGATATTATGGCTATTATGGTGGTTATCCTTACTATGGTTATAGAAGAGGTGGCTACTATGCTTACAATGGTCATACGGGTACAGCTAATCACTGGGGTAACTCTCCAAGAGACTTTGGTTCTCAAGCAAGAAGTGGTTCCTATGACAACGGACGCTCATCTTACTCAAATCGTCGTGGCAATGTAAACCAGTATGGTAACAATGCATCTCAGAGTAATGATATGAGAAACTACTATGATCGCTTCGCTGGCGCACGTCAGAATGGTTTTGAGAATCAGACACGCTCTTATTCTCAGCCAGAGCGCTCTACATTCTCACAGCCTTCACCAAGCTCATTTGGTGGTGCAAGAGGTGGTGGTAACTTCGGTGGCTCATATTCTGGCGGTGGAGGCAGCAGTTCTGGTGGCTCACGCAGTGCCTTCGGTAGTCATAGATAGTATTTTGGATAATGAATGTTTAATTAATAAAGAATATCAGAAATGAAGAGTAAATATATTTTCTTTGCTGTTTCGTTGTTTGCTGCTTTGTCTGCAAATGCACAGGAGACATACGAGAATGCTAAGTTAGCAGGAGAGGACTTGAATGGTACTGCACGCTATGTTGGTATGGGTGGAGCCATGGAAGCCTTGGGTGCTGATATTTCTACTATCGGTTCTAACCCAGCTGGTATCGGTTTGTTCCGTCACAGCAATGTTAGTCTCAGTGCTGGTCTTCTTATGCAATCAGATGGTAAAGAGTTCTCTAATGGTAAGAAGACTAATCTGAGTTTCGACCAGATTGGTGGTGTCTATACTACTCGTACTGGTCAGAAGTCTTTCCTTAACTTTGGTTTCAACTATCATAAGAGCAAGAACTTTGATTATATCCTTAATGCTGCAGGCTCTTTGAATGGAAGTTCACAGAATAAGCAGTCATATATTAAAGGCTTACTTGGTGATGAGAACAATGGAGGATTCTATGTTGGTAAGAATAAAGATGGTCAGAATATCGGCTATGTAAATGCTACATCAACAAATGTTGCATATACTTGGAGTCAGATTGATAACCTTTATTGGAATTCATTGATTCCAGGTAGCACAGGAACTTATAATTATGAGAAAGCCACTGGTTATACTTTAGACCGCGCGCATACTGGCTATATTGGTAATTATGACTTTGCTGTGAGTGGAAACCTCAATGACAGAGTTTATCTCGGTTTGACATTCGGTATGAAGGATGTTAATTACAAGGGATACAGTGAGTATCGTGAGAACTTAAACAATGCTGGTGGTGTACTTGTTCGTGATGAGAGAAAGGTAACGGGTTCAGGTTTTGATATTACAGCTGGTGTAATTGTTCGCCCAGTAGCTGAGTCTCCATTTAGAATTGGTGCATATGTGAAGTCTCCAACATGGTATGACTTAACAACATCAAATGCAACAGGTCTTGTTTATGCTCAGGGTACAACAAATAAGGAATCTTACATTAGCAATTCATACGATTTCAAGATGTGGACACCATGGAAGTTTGGCTTCTCTCTTGGTCACACTATTGGTAATAACATTGCCTTGGGTGCTACATATGAATATGAAAACTATGCTAATATTAATAGCAGAGTTAACAATGGTGGCTATTATGATTATTACTATGATCAGTACTACGAGTCATCAATCTCAGACAAGAATATGAATGCACACACTAAGGAGGTTCTGAAGGGTGTTAGCACATTGAAGTTAGGTGTTGAGTACAAGCCTGTAAGCAATGTTGCTTTGCGTATGGGTTATAACTATGTTGGTGCAAAGTATGCGAATGATGGTCAGAAAGACCCAGGTCTTGCTTCTTTAGGTACAGCATATTCTTCAACAACAGACTACACAAACTGGGGCGAAATTAATCGCTTCACATTAGGTGTTGGTTATCAGGTTAAGAAGTTCAACATAGACTTGGCTTATCAGTATAGTGCACAGAAAGGTTCTTTTGCTCCATTCTCTAATGTAAAAGACGTTACTTACACATCTGGTACTACAACAATAACGGAGTCTAACATTGCTTCAAACACTGATGTTAAGAATAACAGAAGTCAGTTACTTCTTACATTGGGTTATCGTTTCTAAGAAGAAACTTAGTAAATAATAAAAAAGGTAAAAGGGTTCATACTCTTTTACCTTTTTTGTTGTTTTGTCAAAATAAATCCTCATTAGCATTTTTAATAACCATGAATAGCATTCTAATTAAGCCTTAATTGACTTGTTAAAGATGCTCTTTAAGACTCTAACTAACGCCCTTTTGAAGGCTAAGTAAGCACCTTTTCTTGCACAACTTTATAACTTCTTGATAAGTAGAAGGTTACAAGAAGGTTGAAAAATGCTTTTATTTCTTGTTTTTAAGTAGAAATATCTAAAAACTATGTAAAGATATTTCGTTGCTATGAATGTGAGATTTTAAGATGGAATAAGCTTTAATAAGCCGAGAGAAAACTCTAATAAACAATCGTTTGTTGTCTATGTTTTCTTTTGTTGCTTATAATGTGTGCTTAGAGTGTTCCAACTTCTGATAGGATTTCAGCTACGTCCTCAGGTGTGTTGAATAAGATACCCTCTTCCAGTTCTTCGTCTGATAGTTGGTCAAGTAGCTCCTTAGCAGCTGCTTCTTCAAAACGTGGTTCACCCTTACTGTTTGTTTTAGCAAGTAATAAGGTAAGTATTTCTTGGCGATATTCTTCTATTGACATAATTAATTTGACTTTTATATTTATAATAAGGTGTGAATACTGATTAAGGCTTTAGGATAAAGTGTGGATGGTTCTCATCTCCATAGTCTTTGTGATAGGTGAAACCATCATACTCGAAGGAAAGAAGGTCGTTGGGCGATGCCAGTTGGTTACGAAGTATATAACTTGTCATAGCGCCACGACAGCTCTTTGCATAGACACTAACAGCCTTCAGTCGACTCCCTTGATCAACCATAAAGAGTGGTTGAATAATACGTATCTCTTTTTGTAATCGTTTCCAATCGAATAGATGTTGGAACTCTTCTGTTGCCAAGTGTACAAGGATTCCATCGTCAGCTTTCACTGCTTCAATGAGGATATCTGTGAGGAAAGGCTTCCAATAAGCAAACATGTTCTTACCTTCAAACAAAGGAAGTTTGGCTTTTCCTTCAAGACGATAGGGATGGATAAGGTCTAATGGACGTAAGAGACCATAAAGAAAACTTGTTATCCAAAGATGTTTGTCAGCATATGAGAAGTTTTCCTGACTGTACTCCTGTGCTTTAAGGCATTTATATGCTTGTCCGTAGTAAGCGAGGAGGGCAGGTAAGTAGGCTTCCTCGTTGAAGAAATCTTGATAACGTAACTTATTTTCAAGTGCAATCTTTTCATTGCATGGAATTGTTTTTGCAAGTTCTTCAACAGAAAGGTCACCTAATTCTAACGCCATCTGCCCCGCTTCTTTTTTGAAGCGAGGCAGGTGTGTTTTTGGGGTTTGTACCGTAGTGGTACTGTTCATTATCTTAGCGGATGCTAATAGAATCTGCATTTGATTGGAAACTTAATAGGTTGAGTATTAAAATTGAATTAATACAATACTGTTATTCATGAAATATGTTTGGGAGTTTGAGGAGTTATGCTATTGCAAGAAGTTACTTTTCAAACAAAGATATATGAACATAACTCCTCTGAACTCTTAATATTTTAATCCCATATTATAAAGGATAAAGCCGTAGATGTCAGCCTGCTCTTCCAACTGCTTAGACAAAGGCTTACCACTTCCGTGGCCTGCCTTGGTATCAATGCGAATGAGTGTTGGTGTGTTGGCAGCATTGTCAGCCTGCAGGGTAGCTGCAAACTTAAATGAGTGCGCAGGTACAACACGGTCGTCATGGTCGGCTGTTGTTACCAAAGTTGCTGGATACTTTGTGCCAGGACGGAGATTGTGGAGTGGAGAATAAGCGTGAAGATACTCAAACATCTCCTTTGAATCTTCGCTTGTTCCATAGTCTGGAGCCCAGTTCCAACCAATCGTAAACTTATGATAGCGCAACATATCCATTACTCCTACTTGTGGAATACATACTTTAAAGAGGTCAGGACGCTGTGTCATGCAAGCTCCTATAAGCAAACCACCATTTGAACCGCCAACAATAGCGAGGTAGTCTTTACTTGTATACTTGTTTTCAATAAGCCATTCACCAGCTGCAATGAAGTCATCAAAGACATTCTGTTTCTGCATCTTCGTACCAGCTATGTGCCAGTCCTCACCATACTCACTGCCACCTCGTAGGGATGCTTGAGCATAGATTCCACCATTTTCGATGAAAGGAATACGTACCGAAGAGAAGTAAGGAGTTAAAGGTACGTTGAAACCGCCATATCCATAGAGGAATACTGGGTTCTTACCATTGCGCTTTAAACCTTTTTTATAAGTGATAAAGAGAGGAATCTTTGTTCCGTCCTTACTTGGATAGAATACCTGTTCGCAGACATAATCAGACTCCTTGAACTTAACCTTTGGTGCAGCATACACCTTGCTGTTAGTTGTGGCGAGGTCATACTGATAGATGGTGGTTGGTACGGTGAAAGATGAGAAGGAGTAGAATACTTCCTTCCGGTCCTTTTCTCCATAGAAACTTGCACTGCCCAATGTAGGAAGTTTTATCTCAGAAAGTTGCTTTCCATCCATAGAGTAAACGTAAGCGTGGCTGGAAGCATCTTTCATATAGTTCAGAATCATCTTACCATCAGCAAAGGTTACACCTTCAAGCATATCCTTAGACTCTGGTACAAGTGTTTTCCACTCGCTGAAACCAGGGTGCTTAAGGTCGGTAACCATAAGTCGGTTCTTTGGTGCGCCATCGTTTGTAAGGAAGTACATCTTGTCACCAATAGTTTCAACTAAACTATATTGCAAATCAAGATTTGATGTCATCTGAATGAATTGGCTGTTAGGCTGACGGAGATCACGTACATAGACAATGTTGCCTGAGCCTGCACCGCTTTCATATAGGAACATTATGGTTTCTTCTTCATTGACACTTACAGCGTAGAAGCGCATAGGATTCGCTGGATTCTGATAGAAGAGAACATCCTCAGACTGTGGAGTACCAATCTTGTGATAGTAGATTTTCTGGATAGAATTCACATTACTAAACTCATGTCCCTTCTGTGGAGCATCGTAAGCACTGTAATAGAATCCGTCACCTTGCCATGATGCGCCAGAAAACTTTGCCCAAGTAATATGGTCATCAAGCAGTTTTCCAGTCTTGACATCCATAACATAGAACTCTTGCCAGTCACTTCCGCTGCGAGAGATAGAGTAGGTTGCATACTTACCGTTGTGTGAGAAGTAGATACCCTTCAGTGCAACGGTTCCGTCTGATGACAATTGGTTAGGGTTAAGGAAAACACGTGCGTTCTTCTCATCCCCAAGACGGTCCATAATGTAGAGTACACTTTGGTTCTGCAGACCATCATTTTTGTAGAAAAGCCACTTACCTATAGATTTGATATAGGAAGGAGCCGATACCTTCTCATAGTTCGCCAACTCCTTCATACGGTTGAAGAGCTTTGCTCGGAATGGAATACGAGAAAGATACTCTTGTGTAACCTTGTTCTCAGCAGCTACCCATTCAGCGGTAGCTTTGGAACTGTCATTCTCTAATGGACGATAAGGATCGGCAACTTGAACACCAAAATAGGTGTCTACAGTCCCGTCCTTTGGAGCTTGTGGATACGTTAGCTTCTGTGCCATCATGCTTGTAGCAGACAATAATGCTGCGGTTAGTAATACTTGTTTCTTCATATAGTAAAGATTTGATTGAATGTTCGCTGTTTGCGATTGGGTGGACTTATTAGTCAAATTAGGCTTATTGGGCTAACATGCCCAATATGCCTAATTAGCAATAAGAATTACTTTAAGCTTTCTTGATACCACTCGTAGAGCTTCTCAACACCATCCTCAATTTCTACTTTGTGCGTCCAACCAAGGCTGTGCAACTTCTCAACATCAATGAGTTTACGTGGTGTACCATTTGGTTTCTCGGCATCCCAGATGATATCTCCTTCAAAGTGAACGGTCTTCTTAACAAGTTCTGCAAGTTCTTTGATAGTAAGTTCCTTACCAGTACCAACATTGATATGACAGTTACGAATCTCTCCTAAAGATGGGATAGCACCACCACGACCCTCAGAGTTGTTGCGGTCAACAGCTCCATCAATCTTTGCACCGTAGAAAACACTTGAATATTTCTCTATGCCAATGATATCTTTGAAGTCTACATTTAATAAGACGTGAACGCTGGCATCAGCCATATCCTCACTCCAAAGGAATTCGCGTAATGGACTTCCGTCACCCCATAGGGTCACCTTATTATTCTCAATACCATAGAAAGCGAGTGCTTTCAAGATGCGCTCTTCTGTATTCTTGCCATCAACATTACCTTCACCAATCTCCGCACGCAGTTTATCAGTTGGATTGATAGGACGCTTATCCATATCATTACGGATAGCACCCCAGTTGTTTTCGTGAATAAGTTTCGCAAGATAAATCTTGCGCATCATAGCTGGCATCACATGAGAGTTCTCCAAATGGAAGTTATCATTAGGACCATAGAGATTTGTTGGCATGACAGCTATGTAATTAGTACCATACTGGAGGTTATAGCTTTCACACATCTTAAGACCTGCTATCTTTGCAATAGCATACTCCTCGTTGCTATATTCCAGTGGAGAAGTCAGCAAACAATCCTCGCGCATTGGCTGTGGTGCGTTCTTTGGATAGATACACGTACTTCCAAGGAAGAGAAGTTTCTCTACCTTATGAAGGTAGCTCTGCTCAATAACATTGCATTGCATCTTCATATTCTGCATGATGAAGTCTGCACGATAGAGATAGTTTGCCATAATACCTCCAACGAAAGCAGCAGCAAGGACAACGGCATCAGGTTTCTCTTCATCAAAGAAACGCTTCACAGCCTGCTGATCTGTCAGATCTAATTCTTTATGGCTTCTTCCAACGAGATTTGTATATCCTCGTTGAAGAAGGTTGTTCCATATTGCTGAGCCAACTAATCCATTGTGTCCAGCAATGTATATTTTACTATTTTTGTTCATTGCGTGTTTGTTGAATAGACGATAAAAAGTAATAATAGCTGATAGTAAGCGATTATTTGGAATCGCCAACTATCAGCGTAAGCGGTAATTATCCCTCTTATAAGAGGGGGAGGGAAGGCTGAAGTGTTCTTACTTAACGATACCCTTCTCCAAATACTCTTCAAGGTTTGTTCTAACCTTCTCAGCTGCACCCTCAGAAGCAACCTTAGCCATGTCGCTGTCTACCATAATGTTGACAAGCTCTTCAAAACTTGTACTGTTAGGATTCCAACCGAGTTTCGCCTTTGCCTTTGTTGGGTCTCCCCAGAGATTGACAACGTCAGTAGGACGATAGAAGTCTGGACTAACCTCAATAAGTACCTTTCCTGTAGCCTTATCAATACCCTTCTCATCCATGTCCTCACCTTGGAATTCGAGTTCAATACCAACACGCTTAAATGCATAATAGCAGAACTCACGTACGCTATGCTGTATACCAGTAGCAATAACGAAGTCCTCTGGCTTCTCCTGCTGGAGTATCAACCACATGCACTCAACGTAATCCTTAGCATAGCCCCAGTCACGAAGAGAACCAAGATTACCCAAATAGAGTTTTTCCTGCTTGCCCTGCTTGATACGTGCAGCAGCAAGTGTAATCTTACGTGTAACGAAAGTCTCGCCACGACGCTCACTCTCGTGGTTGAAGAGGATACCAGAGCAACAATACATGTTGTAAGCCTCACGATACTCCTTTGTAATCCAGAAGCCATACTGCTTAGCTACAGCGTATGGGCTGTAAGGATGGAATGGGGTGTTTTCGTTTTGTGGAACTTCCTCAACCTTACCATACAACTCAGAAGTAGAAGCCTGATAGATACGACAAGTTTCTGTCATACCCAACTGGCGAACTGATTCTAAGATACGTAATACACCAACAGCATCAACGTCAGCAGTAAATTCAGGAGAATCAAAACTTACCTGTACGTGACTCTGTGCTGCAAGGTTATAAATCTCATCAGGACGCACTTTACTGATTACACCAAGGATACTCATAGAGTCGCCAAGGTCTGCATAATGCAAGTGGAAGTGTGGACGACCTTCTAAATGAGCAATACGCTCACGGAAATCTACTGATGAACGACGAATAGTACCATGTACATCATAACCTTTTTCGAGTAATAACTCTGCCAAATAGGAACCATCCTGGCCTGTAATACCCGTAATAAGTGCTTTTTTCTGCATTGTATTTTTATGATGATATTATTATTTTTTTATAATAGGACAAAGATACAAAATAATATTAATAATTAGTCAATTTAAGAATAATAAACTTCAAATTTATATTTAATTTATTTTCAAGTAGATATTCAATGCTAATCTTTGTTAGGTCATTATTGATATGATTATTTGCAAATTATGATGTTTTTGTGCTGAATTTTATTTACATTTTAATTGGTGTTTTACGTTGAGACAAGTCATAAAAAGAGCATTTTACTTAGTTTTGTAACTCTTTTATTTTGAGAGTCTTACATGATTGCATTTGAAAAGCTGCTTAGTTGGCTTCTAAAAGGGCGTTAATAAGACTCCAAAAGAGCACCTTTTGCAAGCCAAAAGGGCGTCTTTTCAATGCCAAAAGAGCATCTATAAATAAGTTGTGGTTAAAAAAAATGTTTACACAAAAACTTTTGGTTAGAATCAAATCTGCTATTTCATTCTAATGTGTTTGTTAAATTACTACATTTTTATGCTTACTAACCTTGATACACCTTATAATAATACACATTTAAACTTCAACTCAAATGGGGTAATTAGAACACAGTACTCAAACTCTCACCGTAGTATTATTCCATAATATAATCTGTTTAGGCTATAATGATTGATTTGGGTTAAATAAAAAAGTCCACTCTAAAAAGAATGGACTTTTGGTTTTAATAAGTGGTTATTTGGTTTATCCTACCATGTTCTTGAGGTCTTCTTCAACAGATGTGATACCACCAAGGCCGAAGTTCTCAATCAACACTTTCAGAACGTTTGGAGAAACGAAGGCTGGCAATGTAGGACCAATATGAATATTCTTAATGCCGAGGTAGAGTAGGGCAAGCAGAACGATAACTGCTTTCTGCTCATACCATGCAATATTGAACTCGATTGGAAGATCATTGATGTCGTTTGCACCAAAAATCTCTTTCAGCTTCAAGGCAACAACTGCCCATGAATAAGAGTCATTACACTGTCCTGCATCCAATACACGTGGGATTCCATTGATATCGCCAAGGTTCAGCTTATTATATTTGAACTTAGCACAACCACTGGTTAAGATGACAGTATCCTTTGGTAACTGAGCAGCAAACTCTGTATAGTAGTCACGGCTCTTCATACGACCATCACATCCACTCATTACGACAAACTTGCGGATTGCGCCACTCTTAACAGCCTCAACAACCTGATCAGCCAAAGCAAATACCTGTGCATGAGCAAATCCACCGATGATCTCACCCTGTTCGATAGCTGTTGGAGCCTTACAAGTCTTAGCAATTTCGATTACCTCAGAGAAGTCCTTGTGACCGTTCTCATCAGCAAGGATATGCTTCCAGCCTGGGAAACCTGTTGCGTTTGTTGTGAATACGCGGTCCTTATAGCTTGCCTTTGGTGAAGGAGGAACAATACAGTTGGTTGTGAAGACGATAGGACCATTGAATGTTTCAAACTCTTCCTTCTGCTTCCACCATGCATTACCATAGTTTCCAACGAGGTGCTTGTACTTCTTCAACTGTGGATAATAATGAGCTGGGAGCATCTCTCCGTGGGTGTAAACATCTACGCCAGTTCCCTCTGTTTGCTCCAAAAGCTGCTCGATATCCTTCAAGTCATGACCAGAGATAAGGATACCTGGACGGCTACCTGTACCAATATTTACCTTTGTAAGTTCTGGATTACCGTATGCCTGAGTGTTAGCCTTGTCAAGTAATGCCATTGCATCAACACCGAACTTACCTGTTTCCATAACAGTAGCCAGCAATGTATCCATGTCTGCTGCTGGGTTAGAAATGGTGGCAAGTGCCTTTTCCATGAATGCAATAATCTCTTCATTACGCTCATTGAGACGTGATGCGTGCTCATAGTAAGCTGCCATACCCTTCAAACCGAGTACTGTCAACTCCTTCAATGAACGGAGGTCTTCATTCTCTGTACGGAGAACGCCCTCACGATCCCCCTCAGCTTCATAGTCTGCTTTCTCACCACCCCAGTTTACTTCCTGGTAGTTAGGCAATGTTACATTGTTCTCTTTTGCAAGTGCGAGCAACTCACGTTTGATACGTACACCGTTGTCCACCTTATTTAATATAGCCTGATCATCAAAATTTGCATTGGTGATAGTTGCAAAAAGTGCATCTACAATATAATCACCAACCTCCTGGTTTGTTTTAATACCTGCATTGCGAAGTGAGTCTGAAATCGTAGCTACACCTCTTACAACACCAAGTAACAAATCTTGCCAACGGCTTGTCTCAGCTTTTTTACCGCAAACACCTTGAATGGTACATCCTGTACCCTTTGCTGTTTCCTGACATTGGAAACAGAACATTTTGTTCTCTGCCATGTTTTTTGATTTATATATTATTTCTATAATGTTATTATGGCTGCAAAATTATAGATAAAAAAAAGCCAATAAGGTAACATATGTGACGGTTAAAGGTTAAAAAACAATAAATCTAATTATGTGATGTTTTTTATCTATAATATCACTTTGATGTAAAGAAGAGCGTAAAAGATAAAAATCGGAAACGCTTTGTATAAAAAGATGTTAAGGTGATGTTTGTAAATATTTTCTACATGTATATATTGGAATGTAATAAAATATTTGCGAAATTTAATAACTAATAGATATTAAAAAACTTGCCATAAACTTGACATTCTTAATTAAATATGTTATATTTGCAGTGTAATAACAGAATAGGTAACTAAAAATACACGGATTATGGCTAAGTACAATTTAACAGAAAAAAAAGAGAAGGTAGCCGCCTACCGTAGTTTGGTCAGTCCGCAATTAATGGATGAGTTAAAGGAGAAGATCCTTAATATCATTCTTATTCAGCAGCGTTACAAAGACAAGAATTATTCTGCCAAGCAACTTGCTGAGGACTTAGGAACTAATACGCGCTACATCTCGGCTGTGGTTAATGTGCGATTCCACATGAACTACACGTCATTTGTTAACAAATTCCGAATAGAGGAAGCAATGGCTCTTTTGGTTGACAAGCGTTATCAAGAACTGAATATGGAAGATATCAGTGATATGGTGGGCTTCTCTAATAGGCAGTCTTTCTATGCTTCTTTCTACAAATTAAATGGTGTCACACCTCGTGACTACAGAATGCGCCATTTGGCACAACCCTCTTCAGAAGAAGTGCGTTTGAAAAAACCACTTAAGAAATGATTTAAAACAAAATGATAGAATCGATAGGAGAAGAAGCTTTTAACTTTCAGGATGAACGGTTTGCCGATATACAAATGTTACGATATCGGCTTCCGGATTTCGAATCACTGACAATTCGGCAAAAACAGCTAATTTATTGCTTGTCAGAAGCAACACTATTTGGACGTGATATAACGTTTGACCAATTTGGCAAATACAACCTCCGTATTAGAAAAACTTTAGAGGCTGTCTATTTGAACTTCAATGGTGATAGGTTAGAACATAATTTTCGTGCTTTAGAAGAATATCTGAAGCACGTTTGGTTTGCCAGTGGTATTTATCATCATTATGCTTGCGACAAATTCTCACCTTTATTTACGGAAGATTTTTTTCGTAATGAAGTTTTAGCAATTGATTCTAAGTTGCTTCCACTTAATGATGGAGAGAGTGTTACTTCTTTACTTAACGAATTGTGTCCAGTAATCTTTGATCCAACGATTCTTCCCAAGCGAGTTGATAAGTCAGATGGTAAAGATATTGTACGCTCTTCTGCTTGTAATTATTATGACGGAGTTTCGCAGCATGAAGTTGAAGAATTCTATGCTAAGTTAAAGAAAGATGGTCCAACAAATGAAGCTCCATCCTATGGATTAAATTCTACTCTTGTAAAAGAAGGTGATTCTATCCGTGAGGATGTATGGAAGATTGATGGCAAATATAGTGCAGCAATCGAAAAGATTGTATATTGGTTGAATCGTGCAAAGGACTTTGTTGAAAACGCCCAACAGCTTCATGTTATAAATCTGTTGATTCGCTATTATGAGACAGGTGACCTTCATGATTTTGATATCTACTCTATTGAGTGGTTACGTGAGCAAGAAGGTAGAATAGACTTTATTAATGGTTTTATAGAAGTTTATGGTGACCCAATGGGATTGAAAGGTTCTTGGGAAGGCATAGTCGAATATAAAGACCTTGAAGCAACTCATCGTACGCAGGCTATATCAGCCAACGCACAATGGTTTGAAGACCATTCGCCTGTTGATCCTCAGTTTCGCAAGGCTATTGTGAAAGGTGTCACAGCCAATGTTATATGTGCAGCAATGTTAGGAGGAGACGAATATCCTGCTTCTGCTATTGGAATTAATTTACCAAATGCAGACTGGATTCGTGCAGAACATGGCTCAAAGAGTGTCACGATTTCTAATCTTACACATGCATATGATATGGCTGCTAAGGGTAACGGATTCCGTGAGGAGTTTGTTATTGATGCTGATGCTTGTAAGTTGTTGGATTTATATGCGGATAAAACAGATAATCTTCATACAGATCTTCATGAGTGTTTAGGTCATGGTAGTGGACGATTATTGCCTGATACTGACCCTGATGCGCTGAAGAATTATGGTAACACAATTGAAGAAGCACGTGCTGACCTCTTTGGATTATATTATATAGCTGATCAAAAACTTTTAGAACTTGGACTTTTAGACAGTAAAGAGGCATACAAGGCACAGTATTACAGCTATATGATGAATGGGCTGCTCACACAGCAGGTTCGCATAAAACCAGGAAAGCAAATAGAAGAGTCGCATATGCAGAATCGTGCACTTATAGCACAATGGGCTATGGAGTTAGGCGAAGAGAATAATGTTGTAGAACTTATTACTTGTGAGGACAAGATTACAAGTGGATCTAAAACATATGTTCGCATTAACGATTATGATGCTTTACGCAATATTTTTGCTTATCAACTTGCAGAGATACAGCGTATAAAGAGTGAAGGTGACTTCGAGGCTGCACGAACGTTAGTAGAGAAGTATGCTATCAATCTTGACCCTGTACTTCATGCAGAAGTTCTTCGAAGGTATGAGGGTTTGAATATTGCACCTTATAAAGGATTTATCAATCCTATTCTGAAACCAGTTTATAATGAACTTGGTGAGACGATAGATGTTGTTGTTGATTATTCAGAGTCTTACACAGAACAAATGTTACGTTACTCTCGAGACTATCAAACTCTTTAATGGGATAGAGTGTGTTTATATTCTACTATATGAATGCAATAATATAAAGCTATTCCCGATAAAGGTTAACAAGTTAGAAAATAAATGCAGGATGCCAAGTGGTATCCTGCTTTTATTTTCTAAATATACTGTTCTGTAAATATTGTCCACATGAAAATAGTGCTCTACTATATATCATGATGAACCTCTTTTTTTACTTTTAGTTGATGTATTTATGTTCGGCACAAGTAGTGTTGATGCTCAACACGTATTGTGTTGTTGGTAAACACCAATTGTGCGAAGTACTAAATACAATTCAACTTGCTAACAAAGTTGAATCAACTTTATGTTAGGAAAAAGTGATACTACCATAAGCAAGCAAAGCTTACTTGATGAATTGAGTTAATCTTTCAATGATAATGCTATATTATCCATTTAAAAGAAGCTCCTCATGAAGGCGTATGCTAATAAACTTTTTCTGAACAGTACTATTACTTATAATGCGTTCTTTTTCACTTTCTCCACATAAGCATCAATAGCCGCAACGGCTGTGATGTTCACGATGTCACGTACAGAGCACTCAAAATCAGTGAAGTGAATTGGCTTATTAAGACCCATCTGAATAGGGCCAATAACCTCTGCTTCTGGACTCAATGCCTGCAAAAGTTTATATCCACTGTTGGCAGAAGACAAGTCAGGGAAGATGAGCGTGTTAACATCTAATCCTTTCAAGCGAGTGAATGGGAACTTCTCATCACGTAGTTCTTTATTTAATGCAAAGTTAACCTGCATCTCACCGTCAATCGCCATGTCAGGATACTCCTTTTGCAACTTTTCAACAGCAGTATGTACCTTTAATGGAGAACCTTCCTTATCAGAACCAAAGTTAGAGTAGGAGAGCATTGCGATAGCAGCCTTATCATTGAAGAAGCTAACAGAGTTAGCAGCTAACTTTGCAATGTCAGCCAACACTTCAGCGTCAGGATGACGATTAATAAGTGTGTCTGCTATGTAGAATACACCCTTCTTCGTATTCAAAATATGCATAGTACCAAAGTGTTTGTATTCTGGACGAATACCAATAACATCCTTTGCTACCTTAATCGTATTGCTATATTTGGTATATAGACCCGTGATAAGCGCATCAGCATCACCATTCTCAACCATTGACATACCGAAATAGTTGCGCTCATACATCTTATCATATGCTTCCTCAAAAGTATAACCCTCACGTGCACGCTTCTCTGCTAAGTGCTTTGCATAAGTAGCACGACGTCCCTGCTCCTTATCCGCACGCATGTCAACAATCTCAATATCTGAGATATCAAGCTTCAAACGGTTGGCAACACGATTTAGACGGTCAGGATTTCCTAATAAGATAGGAACACAGATTCCCTCTTGCTTAGCTTGTACAGCAGCTTTCATCATAGTCTGGTGACCGCCTTCAGCAAATACAATACGTTGTGGATGCTGTGCAGCAGTGGCGTGGAGAGTATGTGTCAATTTTGTTTCCTGACCTAACATTTGAAGTAGGTGCTGCTTGTAAGCCTTGAAATCCTTGATAGGAGTGCGTGCTACACCGCTGTCCATAGCAGCCTTAGCTACAGCTGCACTAACTTCAGTAATCAGTCGTGGGTCAACTGGTTTTGGGATAAAGTATTTAGGACCGAATGTAAGGTCATTTACATGATAAACCTGATTAACAACGTCTGGTACTGTCTGTTTAGCCAAGTCAGCAATAGCATGGACAGCAGCCATCTTCATTTCCTCATTGATTGCCTTGGCATGAACATCCAATGCACCACGGAAAATGTATGGGAAACCAATCACATTATTAATCTGGTTAGGATAGTCTGAACGGCCAGTTGACATGATTACGTCTGGACGTGCTGCAATAGCATCATCGTATGATATCTCAGGAACAGGATTAGCCAAAGCAAAGACGATAGGATTCTCATTCATTGAACGAATCATATCCTGTGTAAGAATATTACCCTTTGATAATCCAACAAAAACGTCAGCCCCCTTAATAGCTTCCTCTAAGGTGTGAACATCTCGACGGTCAGTAGCGAAGAGAGCCTTCTGTGGTGTAAGATTCTTTAAATCAGAAGTGATAACACCCTTTGAATCGAGCATTACAATATTCTCTTTCTTTAGTCCTAAAGCCATATAAAGCTTGGTACATGAAATAGCTGCAGCACCTGCACCATTAACAACTAACTTTACATCTGCAATGTTCTTGCCAGCTACCTCCAGTGCATTCTTCAAACCAGCAGCAGAGATGATAGCAGTTCCGTGCTGGTCATCATGCATGACAGGAATGTCAAGTGTCTTCTTTAGACGCTCCTCAATAGCAAAGCATTCAGGTGCCTTGATATCCTCAAGATTGATACCACCAAAGGTTGGAGCAATCTTTTCTACAGCTTCACAAAACTTATCAGGGTCCTGTTCGTCTACTTCTATGTCGAAAACATCAATACCACCATATATCTTAAACAGTAAGCCCTTACCTTCCATTACAGGCTTACCACTCATAGCACCGATGTTACCCAATCCTAAAACGGCAGTTCCATTACTGATAACTGCAACCAAATTTCCTTTGTCGGTGTATTTATATACGTCGTCTGGATTTTGCTGAATTTCTAAGCATGGGTATGCCACGCCAGGCGAATATGCCAGACTAAGGTCTGTCTGTGTACTATAAGGTTTTGTAGGCGTTACTTCAATTTTGCCAGGACGCCCATTGTTATGATATTCCAGAGCGGCTTCTTTTGTTACCTTGACCATAGTTAATCTTTTTACTTTTAATATTACAAAAATGTATATTTTGATGACAAAGTTAGTAAAATCCACTCTAAAACAGATGTCATTATGAAAGTTTTTTGTAATTTTGTCGCAAAAATAAAGTTTAATGTATAATACAGCTACAGAAACCACTTATCGGCAAGAACTTAAAGAGAAGATTCTCATTACTGCCATAAACCTTTTCCATAAGCATGGAATAAGGAGTGTTAAGATGGATGATATTGCCAATGAACTTAAGATATCAAAGCGTACACTCTATGAAATATACAGCAATAAGGAAGAACTGCTGTTAGAAGTCGTGCGACGTGATAAGCAAAGAGAGAAACGACGGCTGGACGAGATAGGCAGAACAGGATCGAACGTAATTAATATAATTATAGAAATCTGCCGTTTCCGTTTAGAAGAGTTTAGCCAGATTAACCCTCTCTTCTTTGAAGAACTACATAAATATTCAGAGTTATTGGCTTATGTCCGTAGGGTGCATGATGAAAGAGAAACCGATGCCCATGCTTTTATACAGCGTGGTATAGATGAAGGTTTGTTTCTTCCTAATTTAAATTATAATATCGTACGTACAATGACAGTTGCTTTACAGAATGCTATTATGAATCAATATCTTTATAAGAAGTACGATATAAAGGAACTGGCACATGTTAGTATATTATTCTTTATACGCGCTTATTGCACAATGAAAGGCGTTAAGTTGTTGGATGAAGAACTAAATTCTCTTCCCTTGTCTTAAAGTGAATAATCAATATACTATGTTTTTTTGCATTTTAAAAGTGATGCATTTAGGTAAAAGATAATTAGTAAATGAAAGATAATACATATAAGACATTGCTTCTAACATTATTAGTAGCATTGTTTCTTTTTCTGCTTCATTTTCTTCCTACCTTCAAGATAGGAGATGCGAAGCTCCGAGAGATAGACATTCTGAGTGATCTTGCACAAAAGAAGAAAGTACTTGAAGACGTCATACCTTCCCCAAAGAAACCTTCTGCTATTGTTGCTTATGATAAAGATGGAAAGGTTATAGATTTTAAGGAAGAATGGCCTAAGGGTACTGAGCGTATCGTTGATTATTCTGCAGGTAAACCTGGTGGACTTGATCATTTCTATAGTCAACTTAATATGTTGGCTCAGAAGCAAGCAGTTGGTCGTCCTGTTCGTATTGCCTATTTTGGTGATTCATATATAGAAGGAGACATCTTATTAGCTGATTTACGTGAAGACCTTCAGAAGCAGTATGGTGGTTATGGCGTAGGTTGGATAGATGCTGGTAATGATCTTGACCAATACAAGCATACAGTGGATAATAAATTCACGGGACTTACCGAACATATGGTTAAGAAACCAGCAAGCTATGATGTTAATCAAGCAGGTATTGCGGAGCGTTATTATACAATGAATGGACAAGCTACTATGTCTTATGCTCCTTTTTCATTGTCTCATGACTACAGTCGCACTGAAAAATGGGCAAGCACATGGCTTTATCTTCGTTCAAAGGGAGGTGCAAACGTAACCTTTGAGATTGATGGTGGTAAGACAAGTACGCAGCGCGTCAATCCGTCGTCAGCAGTACAAGCTGTAAAGATGGATGGTGTTACTTCTCATGCAACAATAAAGGTGAATGGTTCTAATACTGTTCTCTTTGGTACATCACAAGAGGGACGCGAAGGAATTGTTGTTGACAACTTCAGTATGCGTGGCTCTTCTGGAACATCATTAGCAAAACTTCCAGAACAGATGTTGAAGGAATTTGCTCTTGTTCGTCCGTATGATCTTATTGTATTTCAGTTTGGTGTCAATGCTGTAGATGCAGAGACAACGCCTGAGCGATTGAAGAAGTATATGGCTGACATGAAGCTTGTTGTAGACCTCTTCCATAAGTGTTTCCCAGAAACGAGTATTCTTATTGTTAGTAGTCCTGACCGTGGCTCAAAGACTTCACCTGATGGTACAATGAAGGGAGTTGAGATGTTGGTGGGTTATCAAGAACAACTTGCTGCCGATTGCCATGTCGGCTTCTATAATCTTTTCCGTGCTATGGGTGGTCCAGGTACGATGATGCGCATCGTAGACGAACAGAGTATGGGTACAAAGGATTATGTACACATTAATTATAAAGGTGGTAAATATGTCAGTCAGCGTATTTTCAAGTCTATTGTAGCCGGACAAAAGAATTATACAAGACGTGAGAAATTAGTTGAAGAGTAAGTATTTATTAGTACAACATAGAAACAGATGGATTTAAGTAATTTGTTTAGCCAATTCATGGCTATATTAAAAATCTTCCTACAGAATATAGAGTCATATGTCTCAGGCCTTGATATTACAAAGGTAGCTGATATCCTGCTCTATAATCCACGCGAACCGCTCCTTTTCTCATCAGGTGCATTCCTTTTTATCTTCCTTGTCTTTATGATAGGTTATTACTGTCTGCGAAACAAGGTTGATGCAAGACTTCTCTTTGTGACGCTCTTCTCTTATTATTTCTTTTACAAGAGTAGTAGCTTCTATTTCCTATTGTTACTTATCGTAACTGTCAGCGACTTCTATATTGCAAGACGTGTTGCTAAGGGAAAGCATCCTAAGTTGTGGTTGGCTTTGACACTGTTGATAGACCTTGGATTGTTGGCTTACTTTAAGTATACCAACTTCTTTGCTGGAATGGTTACACAGATGATTGGTGGAAACTTCCAACCTTGGGATATTTTCTTACCAGTAGGAATTAGCTTCTATACCTTTAAGACAATTTCATACGTTGTAGACATATACAGAAAGAAGGCTGAGCCAATGGAGTCATTGCTTGACTATGCGTTCTATGTCAGCTTCTTCCCAACACTTCTTGCTGGTCCGATTACGCGTGCAACAGACTTCGGACCACAGATTCGCAAGCCGTTACATATCAGCCGTGAGATGTTTGCTCAGGGAGTATTCTTTATTATCATTGGTCTTTTTAAGAAAGCGGTTATCTCTGATTATATCTCACAAAACTTTGTAGATCGTATCTTTGATAACCCAACGCTCTTCTCTGGTGGCGAGGTTCTTCTTGGTCTGTATGGCTACTGTATTCAGATTTACTGCGACTTCTCTGGCTATTCTGATATGGCAATTGGTATTGCATTGCTGCTTGGATTTAAGATTCCAATGAACTTCAATGCACCGCTTACAGCCGATTCCATGACTGATTTCTGGCGTCGTTGGCATATTTCGCTTTCAACTTGGATTCGTGATTATGTCTATATCTCACTTGGTGGAAACAAGAAGGGAACACTTCGTATGTATTTCAATCAGATGGTGGCTATGACAGCTTGCGGTCTTTGGCACGGAGCTTCGTTGAACTTCATTGTTTGGGGTGTCTTGCATGGTGCATTGGTTTGTGTACATAAGTTCTGGTCTCAGACTGTTATGAAGCACGATCGTCGTTATCATCCATCTGGTCTTCGTCGGTTTATTTCAGTATTTATTACTTTCCACGTTCTCTGTTTCACATGGTTGTTCTTCCGTTGCAAGGACTTTGATGCAGTGTGGGTTATGGTAAAGCAAATGTTTACGAAGTTCAATCCTTCCGTACTTCCTGACGTCTTCATGGGGTATAAGTATGTATTCTTACTGATGATATTTGCGCTTCTTACGCATTGGATTCCAGACTCATGGCAAAACCGTTGTGTTCGTATCTTAGAGAAGGGTGGTGTCTTACTCTCTGCAATTGCAATTACGATTGTTATCTTTATTATTATGCAGGTAAAGAGTTCTGATATACAGCCATTTATTTACTTCCAGTTCTAATTGGCTCCTGATATAAAAGGCAGCGCATAGGGTTAAACTAAATGTTAGATTAACTGTATGCGCTGTTTTATTTGCTTCTTATAATCTACGTTGATAGCTGTCTTTGCTTTGCGAAAAAATACTTACAAAAAGCTGGGTAGATATGCTTTAAATAGGCAAAATAAAAGTCTTAATATGGACTTTTGCAACTAACAGACTATCAGTTAATTATAAAAGTGCTTGGTAATAGGTGCTTAATTAGCCTTCAAAAGGGCGTTAACAGCATAGCAAAAGGGCGTCTTTTGGAAGCCAATTAAGCCTTAATTCGAACGCTATTAAGCCTTGTTTAAAATTAAGGATATGAATTTTTATTACAAGACGAGGATTATTAACTTTACAAGATGATAAGAAGAAGTAACTAAAAGTAGACTTATTGTTTTGGATGAATCTCGTTAGTGTTATTATTATAAATAGGTGTAATTGTTGCTAATTTCGCTTTTTTTTATTAAGTTTGCATAATAACTCCTACTTTTTTCTGAAATAAGAAACCATAATGAAGATAGATATAGAAAGAATTAAGTACTTCTTAACTGTTGGTATGTTCATGAAAACTGAGCATAGTTCAAAGCGTAGAAATATGCTAATCAGACAGTTTCAGAAGTTTTATCTGACTGTCAAATTCTTTTTTGTGCGCGATCATGCTGCTTCCACGGCACAACTTTCGTTTTCTACGATAATGGCAATCGTGCCCATAGCATCTATGATTTTTGCTATTGCAAATGGCTTTGGTTTTGGACAGTTTCTTGAAAAACAGTTTCGAGAAATGTTGTCTGCACAACCCGAAGCGGCTACTTGGCTGTTAAAGCTTACGCAGTCTTACCTTGTTCATGCTAAGACTGGACTCTTTATTGGAATAGGACTGATGATAATGCTTTATAGTGTTTTCTCTCTGATTAGAACGGTAGAGACTGCTTTTGATAATATATGGCAGGTTAAAGATAGTCGCCCTCTTAGTAGGATAGTCATAGATTATACGGCTTTAATGTTTCTCGTACCTATTAGTATTATCATTCTTTCAGGACTTAGCATCTATTTCTATAGCTTTGTAGAGAATCTAAATGGTTTGCGTTTTCTCGGAACTATTGCGAGCTTTTCACTTCGTTATCTCGTGCCATGGGCTATCCTTACGCTTATGTTCATTGTGCTTTATGTTTTCATGCCCAATGCAAAGGTTAAGATTACGAAGACAGTTGCTCCTTCGATGATAGCCAGTATCGCTATGCTTTGCTTACAAGCGGTTTATATACATGGACAGATTTTCCTTACAAGTTATAATGCCATTTATGGTTCGTTTGCAGCACTTCCACTGTTTATGTTGTGGATACTTGCATCGTGGTATATCTGTCTATTCTGTGCAGAACTGTGTTATTTTAATCAAAATTTAGAGTACTATGAGTGTCTGATAGATACAGAAGATATATGTCATAATGACCTTTTAATACTGTGTGCGACTGTATTGAGCCATATCTGTCAACGTTTTGCAAATGACCAAAAGCCTCAGACTGCATTACAAATAAAGTCTGAAACGCATATTCCTATTCGTGTGATGACGGATATTCTCTATAGATTAAAAGAGGTCAATCTCATCTCGGAGAACTTTTCACCTACTTCTGATGAAGTAACTTATACGCCTACGCACGATACAAGTAACATAACTGTAGGTGAAATGATTGCTCGTTTAGAGTCTACTCCAGCATCTGATTTTGCCCTTTTAGGTTTCTCTCCTAAAAAAGCATGGAACCATGACATATATAATAGGGTGGGAAGTATACGCGAGATTTATCTTAATGAGTTGAAATCAATCAATATTAAAGAACTAATAAGTTATTCAGAGAATTAAAGGAGTATCTTGGATTTAGTGGTATACTTCGTTGATTTTTTTTTGAGAAGGATAATATTGTAACACTAAACCATCTGATATTCTCTTCCAAACGAATATGATAACATAATAAAAGAGCCAGTTCTACAATAGAAAACTGGCTCTTTTATCGTACTATAAAATCTTGTTTTATCTATGAAGTATGTTTTTTTGTTACAACTCCTAAATGACGTTTCGCTTTTAGAAGCTAACAAAAGCATCATCTTCTATACTTAATGAGGTTTTTCAAGACTTTGTTATTTCGATTTGTTAAGACAATAAAGTCAAAGTATATTAAAAATAAAAAGTCCCAGACTGTTGGTCTGGGACTGAAAGATTACTTGTCTCACGACAACTAATCTTCTAACCTTAATAATCTAATACCATGAAAAACACGTTGCAAAGATATCTAAATCTTGTTATATTTCCAAATATACAATGTTAAATAAGGTAAATATTAAGATTTATCTTCTAACTTTTGAAATATCTCTACAATTGTGCCTTTACGGGTCTATTTTATACTATTGAGCAAACCAAGTTTGCCATCGTTTACTAACTTAACGATGAGTTCACCAAATAAAGTATTTTGCCATGCAAACCACTCACGTGTAAATTTGTTAGCATCATCCTTATAAAAACTCTCGTGGATAAAGCCTGTTCCGGCATCAGTATTCATTAACATTTCAATGCACTGTCGAATTTCCTTATCATCTTTTGATGTGAAAGCCCGCATCATGATAGACATTGGCCATATCATATCGTTACCAATATGTGGACCACCAATACCCTCGCCAGCCTTGCCACGATGGAAATAAGGATTATCCTCACTCCATACATAACGGCGAGTGTTCTGATAGATTGGGTCGTCTACGCTTACATCACCAAGATATGGCATAGCCAACAGACTTGGTACATTGGCGTCATCCATCAAGAAGTAGCTACCAAAGCCATCTACTTCATAAGCATATATCTTACCATATTTAGGATGTTCGTATACAGCATACTTCTGTAAAGCATCATTTACTTCGTTAGCAAGGTCGGTACATTGAGTAGCAAGAGCTGTATTCTTATTTACCTTGGTTAAAATCTCTGCTGCTTTGCGAAGAGAAGATACTGCCATAAAGTTTGATGGAACAAGAAATTGTAATGTCGTCGCATCGTCTGAAGGGCGGAAGGCAGAAGCAATCAGTCCTACAGGCTTAACAGGTGCACCCCAACCTGCATTGTTCATTGTGTCAAGTGCGCGGTCGGTAACACGTAAGAACTTATAGGTTCCTCTGCCGTCTTTCTTCTGCTGCTCATGGAAAGTATTTAGAATGTTCTCTACTGCCTTAACCCATTCTGGACCAAAAACACTTGTGTCGCCTGTTACTTTCCAATATTCATATGCAAGGCGGATAGGGTAACAGAGTGAGTCAATCTCAAACTTACGCTCGTGTAACTCTGGTTTCATATCTGTTTCATCGGTCATCCAACGGCCATTTGGGTCTGGCTTATGATTGAATGCATTAGCATATGGATCGATGTTGATACATTTAAATTGGCGATTAATAACACCAGCTAACATCTTCTTCAGTTTCTTATCCTTTCCTGCTAATTGTACGTATGGCCACACTTGTGCGCCTGAATCGCGAAGCCACATAGCAGGAATGTCACCAGTATAAACGTAAGTGTCAGGTGTTCCATCAGCTTCCTCACCATAGTGAACAGTAGTATCGAGTGTGTTTGGGAAGCAATTCTCAAACATCCATGCCAAACGTTTATTGGTTAACTTCTTTATAATATTCTGTATTTCCTTCTCAACAGCTTCTGAGCGGAAAAGTCTTTCTGTTTCTTTAGGGCGTTTCGAGATGAAAGTCACTGCATCTGCAGGGCAGGTGAGTTGGTTTGCTGATACCTTATTAATATTGTCAGCATTGATTGGTTGCGCCTGTAATGCCATTAGCGCAACGAATGTTGATGTGATATAGGTTATCTTTCTCATACGTTATGATTTAGTTTTATTGATACATATTGATGCTGTCAATAATCTGATAAACTTCTTCATCAGTCATTGTCGGATTGCAAGGGAGGGAGAGTTCTTGGTGATGGATGAACTCTGTAATAGGATAATGTTGCTCGCTCCATTCCTTGTAAGCCTCTTGCTGATGTGGTGGAATGGGGTAGTGTATCATCGTTTCAATACCATTATCTTTGAGATATTGTTGCAAACGATTACGAGATGGACAGAGAATAGGGAATATGTGATAAACATTATCTCTGTCATTATCCTTTATCAATCTTATTTGTGGGTTGTTAATGCCCTCTAAGTATGCTTTAGCAATCTGCTTTCTACGTTGGTTTTCTTTATCGAGATAGGTGAGTTTTACATTGAGAACGGCAGCTTGAATTTCATCCATACGGCTATTCTTTCCCTTGAAGGAAAACTCATATTTGCGTGTAGATCCATAGTTGGCAAGGCTACGAATAGTCTGTGCCAACTGTTCATTATCGGTTGTCACAGCTCCTGCATCACCTAAGGCACCAAGATTCTTGCCTGGATAAAAGCTATGTGCGGCTGCGTTTCCAAGGCTTCCTGTACGATTGTTACCAAAGTGACAGCCGTGCGCTTGCGCATTATCTTCAAGCAGTAAGAGGTTATGGTGTTTACAAATGTCGCCAATGAAAGGCATATAGGCACATCTTCCATAAAGGTGCACAAGCATAATGGCACGTGTACGAGAGGTGATAGCTTGTTCAATCTGTTTCTCATCAATCTCTAAAGTGTTGATATCCGGTTCTACAAGGATAGGGGTAAGGTGGTTTTCGGTGATGGAAAGGATAGTTGCTATATATGTATTGGCAGGAACTATAACCTCATCACCTTCTTTGAGAAGTCCTAACTCTATATAGGCACGGAAGATAAGACAGAGTGCATCAAGCCCATTACCACATGTTACACAGTACTTTGTACCAATGTATTGTGCATAATTCTTTTCAAATAAAGCTATATGCTCCCCCTGCAGATACCAGCCAGAACGTAGTACCTGATTAACAGCTGTAGTAATCTCTGATTCATGTAATGCTGTTATTTTTTGAAGTGAGAGATAGTTTATCATGTTTGTTCTTTAATGAAGTAGGTTGAGTATGGTCGGGATCTTTATATTACTCTATGATAGTATCTGTTTCCCACTCATAATAGTCATAGCATACACCTCGTCCTCCAAAGCCTTCTTTTTGGAAAATAAGCGTTGTGTTTAGAATCTTTCCTTCCTCTTCTGTGCTTTTACCAAAGTCAAAGAAGCCCTTATGATTGGCATATACATTATTAAGTATATAGTCAAAGAGAAGATCGATAGCCCCAAGCCTTTTTCCTTCTGGAGATGCTGAGATATACTGAGAATGAACGACTCGTGGCATTTCATAGATGATAGTACCCCCAATAGCTATCCCTTTGTCATTATATGCCATGAATAGTCTAATCGAGTTAGGGAACCGACTGTGGAGTAAAGTTAACTCTTCAAGGGAGTGTACAGGGTGAGTAGCATACTTATTGGTGAGGTTCTTATCGAGAATATCCCAAAAAGTTGCAAGGTCTTGACTCTCCCGAACTGTCACACCAGCACGTTTGGCCTTCCTAACTCCACTTCGACGACTCTCATTGAACTTTATATGTGAATCGAAAGGAATAGTACTTGATATGTCACGAGCCGTTAGTTGTGCATGACAAATATATGTTAGCGCATAGAGATCTTCCTCGGCAGGATAATGATGGTATATCCATGGCGTAGGTTTATAGATAACTCTTTGTACTCCAGAATGGTAAAGATATTCATTAATCTTTATGAATACCTCGCAAATCTCTGCTGTAGTAGCCTGTTTCTTTGTTATAAGTCCACCGTAAGTTAATCCTTGATGAGAGTAAAGTGTGTCGCCTAAACGATTAGCAGGTAAGAGTGCATAGAGCTGTCCTTTTCGATAAATCATCAGCGAAGCATCCTGAAATCTATCGGCATGATAATCCATATAAGAACGATTGAAGAGGAATGTTCCTTGTCGTGAATCCTCAATAAACTCGTTCCACGCTTGTGCTTGTTCTTGCGTGTATTGCTTTACTTCAAACATTATCTTTTAGGATTGCATAAAAGAAGATACTCTAAACGGTCCTCTTTTATCCTTTTATATCTAATCTATGGTTTTACCTTTATCCTTTCTTAGAACACTTATAGTTAAGAAACTCTGTGTATTCACGGATATAATCATTTTCTTCAAAAGGATCTTCTGCCAAAACAAGGCATACGGCTCCCGATGAAAAATCATCGAGCGTTCGCCAGGTATCAGTCTCAACTAAGAGTCCTTGATAAGGATGATTCAAGAGAAAAGATTGCTTATCACGTCCATTATCGAGGGTAACTGTGAAGGAACCGCTAACAGCAATGATGAATTCTCGGCAATGTTTATGGGCATGACCACCACGGCAAGCACCTGAAGGTACATCGTATGTCCAATAAACACGAGAAATGTTGAAAGGAATATCCTTCATTCCCTCAGCAATAGAGAGGTTACCACGTGGGTCAACCATCTTTTGTAAGGAGATAATCTTTCCTATTGAAGCTTCTGTTTCTTTCATTCTTACAGCCTTTAGACTATTCAGTCTTTATTTCTTCATATAGGGATCTGTACCCAATACGGTTGCTGCAACACGCTTAGTCTTATCACGAAGTGCATCCATATCTGTTCCTACTTCTCCATAACAGAGTGCTACACCCATACGACGACCCACGTGAGCAATTGGTTTACCGAATATACGTAGGCGTGTTCTATCTTCGTTGCAAGCATCTAATAGGTTGTATGATAAAGGTTTGTCAGTCTCAATAGGAGAAAGAATTACAGCAGAACAACCTGCATGTTCAAGGTGAATAGCAGGGATTGGGAGTCCCATTACAGCACGGAAATGAAGTTCAAATTCGCTGAAGTTGGTTGTATGTGCCAATGTGACCATACCTGTATCATGTGGACGAGGTGATAATTCTGAGAAGATTACTTCTCCCTTCTTTGTTAAGAAGAACTCGACTCCCCATATACCATATCCGGTTAGTGCGCGTGTCACTTCATTAGCAATATGTTCTGCCTGACGTAATGATTCTTCTGAGATGGCATATGGTTGCCAGCTTTCACGATAATCACCACCTTTCTGTATGTGTCCAATAGGTGGACAGAAGAGGGTAGGGCCATTCTTCTGTGTCACAGTAAGCAGTGTAAACTCACTCTCAAACTCAATAAACTCTTCAATAATCACCTCCTTCACATCGCCACGTGCGCCATCCATCGCATTCTTAAACGCTTCTTCGAGTTCTTCATCATTGTGAACATAACTCTGACCATGTCCACTTGAACTCATTAAAGGTTTAACGACACATGGGAAACCAATCTCGTCAGCTGCAGCTTTGAACTCATCATATGTCTTTGCATAGAAATATTTGGCTGTTCTCAACCCTAAGTCGCGTGCTGCAAGGTCGCGTATAGCACGACGATTCATGGTGAAGTTTACAGCACGTGCTGATGGAGCAACTTGTATTCCACGTTCTTCATAATCAAACAAACGTTCAGTTCTGATTGCTTCAATCTCAGGAATAATCAAGTCCGGTTTGTGCTTATCTACAATAGCATCAAGGGCTGTACCATCAAGCATATCTATTACTTCAGACTCATCAGCTACCTGCATGGCTGGTGCATTCTCATAACTATCGCAAGCAATGACATATTGTCCAGCACGTTTAGCTGCTATAACGAACTCTTTGCCCAGTTCGCCTGAGCCTAATAACAAGATTTTTTTCATTTGAAGATGTGTTGTCTATCTTTTGTTTGTGAGAAGGTTTTACACCCTCGCCGTATTATGAAGAGTTAGACGAGGGTGTGAGATTATATTTTAGTAGATTTATTATCTTCCTTTTTTTGTGCACATCATGTCATAATACTTTTGGTAATCTCCAGAAGTAACCTCTTGAATCCAGTCTTGATGCTCTAAGTTCCAACGGATAGTTTTTACAATACCGTCAGCAAACATTGTTTCAGGATACCAACCTAACTCATTCTTTATCTTTGTTGGGTCAATAGCATAACGTGCATCATGACCAAGACGGTCTGGAACATGTGTGATTAACTCTTCATTTATCCAGCTAATATCAATGTCACCATTTGCGTCTTTGACCTGCTTCTTGAGGATAGTACGGAGGTTCTTATCCTCTGCCATCATGTCATGGATAGTCTTTATTGTGAGTTTAACGATGTCGATATTCTTCATTTCATTATGTCCACCAACATTGTAAACTTCACCTACACGACCTTCACGTACAACCATATCAATAGCTTTGCAATGATCCTCTACATACAACCAGTCGCGTACATTCAAACCCTCACCATATACTGGGAGTTTCTTTCCCTCAAGGATATTATTGATAATTAATGGAATCAACTTCTCTGGGAAGTGGTAAGGACCATAGTTGTTTGAACAACGTGTAATACTGATAGGCATATGATAAGTGTCGTGATAAGCCATTACAAAATGGTCAGCACTTGTCTTGCTGGCAGAATATGGGCTATGTGGGCAGAGTGGAGTCTCCTCTGTAAAGTAGCCTTCTGCTCCCAATGAACCATACACCTCGTCTGTTGATACCTGATGATAACGCTTGCCTTCCTTCCATGTAGGATAACCCTGCTCGTCCTTACCTGTCACCCATGCACGACGTGCAGCATCCATGAGGTTCTGTGTACCAAGAATGTTTACAGAAAGGAACAACTGTGGATCTTCAATAGAACGGTCAACATGACTTTCTGCTGCAAAGTTTACGAGATAGTCAATATCATATTCAGCAAAGAGTTTGTCGGCAAGTTCACGATCACGAATATCACCCTTCACAAAGATGCAACGCTCGTTATCAATATCATCTTTGATAGTACCGAGGTTACCTGCGTATGTAAGTGCATCGAGGACAATAACCTTAATATCTTCATTCACATACTTCTTATGAAGTAAATACTTAATGTAGTTTGCTCCGATAAAACCAGCAGCACCAGTTACTAAATAAGTTTTCATATCTATGTTATTTAAAATGTTTGTTATTCTTTTGGGTAAGTTTTAATAGTCTTTGATTGTAATCGAATCTTAATATAGTTCTTTTACAATTCAAATTTATTTATTTTCTTGTTGTTTATTTCCTAATGTTATAACCTCGCAATCAGTAAATTTATCACCTTCGATGGTTAATCTCACTAAAGTTCTTTCTTTATGCCATCCGCGAAGACCAGCTGCACCAGGATTGATATGAAGTAGGTTTAGTGTCTTGTCGAATTGTATTTTGAGAATATGTGAATGTCCATCAACAAAAAGGTTGGGTGGAGAAGCATAGAGCATACTCTGTACTGAACGGTCATAACGTCCAGGATAACCTCCAATGTGTTTAAGTAACACGTCAACATCTTCGCACTTAAAGCGCAGAATTTCCCGATATCGGTTGCGCATAGTGTAATCATCTATATTCCCACATACAGCGCGAAAGATGGGTTTCATTGCCTCAAACTTATCCGCAACTTCTAATGAACCTATATCACCAGCGTGCCATATCTCATCACATTCCCCAAGATAGTATTCGTATTTATCATCCCAGTAGCCATGAGTATCAGAGATTATACCAATTCGTTTCATTAAAGACTTTTCCTTTTGATAAAATCAGCTATCAGATCCTTTGTTTTTTCTAAGCCAAGTATACTCGCATCAATGCAAAGGTCATAACTTTCAGCATGCCCCCAAACCTTTGTTGTGTAATAGTTATAGTATTTGGCACGCTCGCTTTCTCCATTTTCAATAAACTTACGAGCTTCTTCTTTAGAGCATCCACGTCGCTCACATACATTAGCAATACGAGTGTCCATTGATGCTGTTATAAAGATATTGATGGTGTTTGGATTATCACGTAATACGTAATCTGCTGTTCTACCAACAAACACACAGCGTGGGTTCTGCTTTGCTACTTCACGAATGGCATCGCTTTGGAACTGATAAAGACTTTCTTGTGAAAAATTACTCTTATAAAAATCATTGTCACCTAAGAGAGGAAGGTGTATATGAAAGTGCCCTTTCATAAATCCTTTTTGCTCGTCGTTTTGCTCAAAGAACTTCTCTGAAAACCCACTTTCCTTAGCTGCAATGTTAAGAATCTCACGGTCATAGTATTGGCAATCGAATTCTTCAGCAAGCATCTTGGCGATAATATGACCACCACTGCCTATCTGACGACCAACGTTTATGATTAGTTCCTTTTCCATATTTAGATTCTTTATTTATGAATTTAAGTTTTGATTGTTCACTCTTTGTTTTTTCAACCGACGCATATAAGCCATCATAATGATAGCTGCAACTAATGATGCCAAGAAGTCACTTGAAGGCAATGATGCCCAAACACCATTTAAGTTGAAGAAATGTGGTAGGATAACAAGTAGTGGAATTAAGAATAGTAATTGGCGAGAAAGAGATAAGAAAATGCTTATCTTTACTTTACCAATACACTGAAAGAAGTTTGTTACAACCATCTGAAATCCTACGACAGGATACATCATCATGTTTATTTGAATAGCCTTAATTGCTTGGCGAATTAATTCTGGGTCCTTTGTGAACATACGTGCACAGTAATATGGGGCTAAATGGGCAATTAGCCAACCTGTAACCATTATCCCTGTTGCTGCAAAGATAGTAAGTTTCAATACACGCATAAGTCTGTCTGTCTGCTGTGAACCATAGTTATATCCAGCTATAGGCTGCATACCTTGGTCTAATCCGATGACAAACATTACAAAAATCATAGCCACACTATAAGCTATGCCGAATGCTCCAACAGCCATATCACCACCGTATCTGACAAGTTGATTATTCATAAAGATAACCACAATGCAAGCACAAACATTCATCAAGAATGGAGAAATACCAATAGAGATGATATTTTCTACCAAATGTCTTTTAAGTCGATAGATTCCACGCTTTAAATGTAAAATCTCATCTTTGTTAGTCAATTGCTTCATCTGCCAGCATAATGCCAATGCTTGAGATAAGACTGTGGCGAAAGCTGCACCACGAATTCCCCAGCCCCAGAGCCTAATAAAGATAAAGTCTAAGACTATATTCATCAAGACTGTGAAAATAGTAGCCATCATTGCCTGACGAGGTTTTGATGCTGCACGAAGTACTGCATTCATTCCAAAGTACATGTGAGAGATGACATTTCCCGCCAAAATAACTTCCATAAAACTGCGGGCATAGGGGATTGTAGCATCACTTGCACCAAAGAATCGTAAGATTGGGTCAAGAAAGATAAGGCAGATAATACCAAATGCACTTCCTATAATCAGATTAAGCGTTACTGTATTACCAAGTATGTTCTCTGCTGTGTCATAGTCACGCTGACCTAATTTCACACTGATAGACGTAGAGGCTCCTATTCCTACTGCTGCACCAAAGGCTGCACCAAGGTTGATAAAAGGGAATGTAATAGCTAAACCAGATATAGCCATTGGTCCTACAATCTGACTAATGAATATTCGGTCTACTATGTTATAGAGTGAGGCTGCTATCATAGCAATAATTGCTGGGAACGCATATTGTACCAACAATTTACCAACAGGTTTAGTACCTAACTCTAAAGTTGCATTCTTATTATCCATCAAGATTCTATTACTCGTCTACGAATGAATGGAATTCCTCCTTATACTATGCTTGCAAATGTACGAAAAAAAAATGAGAAAACCTATTTGTAGCGTAATGAATTGTAGGTTTATAAAACCTATTATTACTATTTTTTAAGGTCTTCAGTATTTTGGAGTGATAAAGTTTGCCACTTAAGGTTAGGTTTCTGACGAAATGTCACACGGAGAAAAGGAGAGGACGGAGGATTATTAAAACAAAGCAATGTAGTTATCAAGAATCTGTACGCTATACCTCCGTAGCTCTTTGTGCCGTCAGCACCTGCATGACATTGCGTTTACCTCAGTCCCCTCCGTGACTCCGTGTGCCTATTATATAAGACTTTTAGTTTATCACTCCATATTTCGGAAGA
>NZ_JACD01000081.1:0-1909 GCF_000517825.1 Prevotella sp. ICM33 | reverse complement strand
CGCTTTACAAAACAAGCCACCTGGCAAGTTACTTAAAGCAGTAAAGAAAGAGTTCTTTGAAAAGATTTACATAAACAGAGAAGTAGTACAAGAAGCGTCTGTTTGNTTTTATATCAAATGGNTGGGTAAAAGNAACGAACCNATCAATTCATTGTCCNTGCTTTTGAGNCACNGNCTCAAAANAATTANGGAACAANAGAAAAGGTGCTTTTTACTTGATACTTTTAGGATAAGCGTTCTGAAACAGAGATTACTCGGTGNAGNGNTTGGGNTAAGNTGGTATTCATTATCANTTATCACCNATCACTTATCACCAAAACATATTTTACAATGGAGAGTTTGATCCTGGCTCAGGATGAACGCTAGCTACAGGCTTAACACATGCAAGTCGAGGGGAAACGGCATTGAGTGCTTGCACTCTTTGGACGTCGACCGGCGCACGGGTGAGTAACGCGTATCCAACCTTCCCATTACTGTGGGATAACCTGCCGAAAGGCAGACTAATACCGCATAGTCTTCGATGANGGCATCAGATTTGAAGTAAAGATTTATCGGTAATGGATGGGGATGCGTCTGATTAGCTTGTTGGCGGGGTAACGGCCCACCAAGGCGACGATCAGTAGGGGTTCTGAGAGGAAGGTCCCCCACATTGGAACTGAGACACGGTCCAAACTCCTACGGGAGGCAGCAGTGAGGAATATTGGTCAATGGACGGAAGTCTGAACCAGCCAAGTAGCGTGCAGGATGACGGCCCTATGGGTTGTAAACTGCTTTTGTATGGGGATAAAGTTAGGGACGTGTCCCTATTTGCAGGTACCATACGAATAAGGACCGGCTAATTCCGTGCCAGCAGCCGCGGTAATACGGAAGGTCCAGGCGTTATCCGGATTTATTGGGTTTAAAGGGAGCGTAGGCTGGAGATTAAGTGTGTTGTGAAATGTAGACGCTCAACGTCTGAATTGCAGCGCATACTGGTTTNCTTGAGTACGCACAACGTTGGCGGAATTCGTCGTGTAGCGGTGAAATGCTTAGATATGACGAAGAACTCCGATTGCGAAGGCAGCTGACGGGAGCGCAACTGACGCTTAAGCTCGAAGGTGCGGGTATCAAACAGGATTAGATACCCTGGTAGTCCGCACAGTAAACGATGGATGCCCGCTGTTGGTACCTGGTATCAGCGGCTAAGCGAAAGCATTAAGCATCCCACCTGGGGAGTACGCCGGCAACGGTGAAACTCAAAGGAATTGACGGGGGCCCGCACAAGCGGAGGAACATGTGGTTTAATTCGATGATACGCGAGGAACCTTACCCGGGCTTGAATTGCAGAGGAAGGATTTAGAGATAATGACGCCCTTCGGGGNCTCTGTGAAGGTGCTGCATGGTTGTCGTCAGCTCGTGCCGTGAGGTGTCGGCTTAAGTGCCATAACGAGCGCAACCCCTCTCTTCAGTTGCCATCAGGTNANGCTGGGCACTCTGGAGACACTGCCACCGTAAGGTGTGAGGAAGGTGGGGATGACGTCAAATCAGCACGGCCCTTACGTCCGGGGCTACACACGTGTTACAATGGCCGGTACAGAGGGANGGTGTAATGCAAATTGCATCAAATCTTGAAAGCCGGTCCCAGTTCGGACTGGGGTCTGCAACCCGACCCCACGAAGCTGGATTCGCTAGTAATCGCGCATCAGCCATGGCGCGGTGAATACGTTCCCGGGCCTTGTACACACCGCCCGTCAAGCCATGAAAGCCGGGGGTGCCTGAAGTCCGTGACCGCAAGGATCGGCCTAGGGCAAAACTGGTGATTGGGGCTAAGTCGTAACAAGGTAGCCGTACCGGAAGGTGCGGCTGGAACACCTCCTTTCTGGAGAGGATGCTTATTAGTTGATTTATTTGATAAGTATTTAAGTATACA
>NZ_JACD01000080.1:0-909 GCF_000517825.1 Prevotella sp. ICM33 | reverse complement strand
GAGTTGAGTGCTTCCAATTCATTGTTTGTATTCGGCATTTGCAACTCAGGGAAGTCATAGAATGTCCACAACCATGGCATATTCCTCTTTAAGCTTAAATATGCGTTTCTTGTGTTCTTATGCACATAATGCGTTTTCCCATCTACTCCTTTTGCCCTTTCGTTTATAAAGTCCTTCCATTTCTCATGCCATGCAGTCAAAGCTCCTATAAAAGAATCTTTGTCTGTATGGCAAAGCATTTTAGCTATGCCAAGCAAGTCTTGTGACGCTTGTAATTTGGGGTGCAATGTCAGTTTTGCTCTTATAGTCATAAGCTGGTGGAACTGGCAATGTTGGAATCTGTACTGGTGGAACTCTTGACGAAGCCCTTTTAAGCCATCGCTCACTATGCCTAAAACATTATATCCATGCAACTCAAGATATGAAATACCTTCTCTGTAATCTGCAATTGTTTCTTTCTTGTCAATGAACTTATACCATAGCACACGACCCGATATGTGATCTTTCATTATAACAACACCAAACCTTCTTCCCCAGTAAGTAGCATCCATTAAGACTACAACATTACTAGAAACTAAGTTAGGAAGGTTCTCCTTGTATTCTGATGACAGATAGCGGTGAATCGTACGAGTTGATACGCCAAATTCTCTGGCAAGGTCGCATACAGTCAGATTCCCTAAGGAATATGTAGAATTAACATTTTCCTTTGTCAAGCGACGACGTCCTATAAAATAACGTTTACAGTCTTTGCAAAACCAACGCTGATAACCATTCTCCTTACCCTTTTTAATGGTGCGATGAGAACCGCAATAAAAGCAGATTTTTTGTCATCGAAAAGTTTTTTGCTCAAAACTATAGTAAATAAAGGGATTACAAGAGATTTTAGGTCTCTTTTTGTCACTTATACCA
>NZ_JACD01000079.1:0-15117 GCF_000517825.1 Prevotella sp. ICM33 | reverse complement strand
AACAAGCTCCGTCGCTCTATGCACCGACGGTGCCTCCGTGACTTCCATTGCTTTTTTAATAATCCTCCGTCCTCTCCGTGTCTCCGTGTGACATTTCGTCAGAAACCTAACCTTAAGAGGCAAACGTTATCACTCCATAAATCCTGAAGACCCTTAAAAAATCCTTCCGTTAATAGCATAGATTGGAAATAGATAAAGACTTATCCACTTGTATGGTATAATTATCCCAATTTAGATAGCCTTACAAGCGGACATAAACTATAGGATAAAATGCAAACTGATACTATGTCTATTCATCTTCCATAAACATCTCATCCCTACACCCTTGAATTTTGTAAACTATTTTCACACAACTCAAAACCAACACATGCTCTTTTGGCTTCTAAAAGACGCCTAATTGACTTGCAAAAGACGCCCTTTAAGACCCTTACTAACGCCCTTTTGAAGTCCAATTAAGCACCTTTTCTCAGACCATTTTATAACCAACTGATTTCCTGATGGTTACAAACCTGCTTTTTACACGTGTTTTTATCCTTATTTATAGATGCTTTATCCGAATTTATGTAACGATTTTTCAAAGCCTTATCTACCTCTTTGAAGAGTTAAAAAGGGAAAAGGTCTTCCAAGTCAGAAACATGATAATTGAATAGAAAGACCTTTTCCAATAACGAGTTAGATTGTATTTTCAATAACTTAAGGGTGCACCCCTACAGCTATCCACTATAAAATACTCGTCTGTTTATTCCCCTCATGCTGTACTTTCTTGTCTATTTCTTTATAGCTTTTACCCTTTGACAACTTCCAACTAAACCTAAGTGTTATCATATTACCCAAGTCTCTGCTGCGATAAATATACTCTTTATGGAGGTTTTCATTCAGTACTTTACCACGCTGTATAGCAGGATGTTGCTGGAAAGGATGCTGCATAAAGAGTGACAGACTACACGTTTTCCACCTGTAACTAACGCCCAAATAGACCGCTGGACCATTCCTTCCCTCATGCTCTCCTTCAACAAATTTCCAACCATTATCGGCATATCCCGTGAGTGTCCAGCGTCCAAGATAAGCCTGAATATTACCACCATAGTTGTAACTTGTAAGATGATGACGGTACAGACTGCTGATATTAAAAAAGCGATTGATACCTCCGAAAAGTGTTACAGACAGATGTTCAGGTACAACATCATACCTAAGATAGTTCTGTACAACAAACATCATGATATTACCAATGTTCTGTTGTGAATAAAGAAACTCATCTGTTGCCGTACGTTCATACACACTCATATTGCTCCCAAGGACACGTCGGTACTCCATATTCATACCACAGCTCACACGCCTACCATTATAACTTACATCAAGAATGTTCTTAATGACCCGAGAAGGTTGTAGATTAGGATTTCCAACCTTCCATTCACGGCTATTCTCTCTGATTCTTGCATCGCTCACCATAGCGTATGAAGACTCACTACGATAGGTTTCAAAGGTATAACGTGCATTTAATCCTGTCAAAATATCGTAATTCAACGTGAGTTCTGGACGGAAAGTCCAGTAGTCAAAGCTATAGTTTTCCTGCGAATAGGTCTTATTAGCAACCCCAATACCTGCCGAATAGCCTATTCGTTTCCACCGTCCTTTCACCTCAGAGAATAGATAAAGTTCTCCTCTCCGCATCTTGTTAAGAGCAGATACATCGCCAGTATATTCATTATTCGTAAACGTCATCGAGTGGTTTAAACCTGCAGAAAGGGTAAAAGGTTTGAGTTTATTCTCATAAATAGCTTCACTCTCCAGCGACCAAGTACGCCCATTTACCTCATAGGCATAATCTCCTTCTTCTCCATTATATCCTCGCTTGTCCGTATAAATACTTGAGCCAACAACATTAGCTGTAATACTCTGATGGTTACCAAGCTGATGAAAGAAGTAAAGATCAAGAGTTGGAGAGAAGTCACTTGACACATTAATCGTCCGATAAGTCTGCTCTACTGTTCCATCCCGATATACAAAATCAGCATAATTACCGGGCGTATTACCTCCTCCCACTGACAGATTTGTTTGGAAAACATAGGTAGCCGAGTCTGCAAGACTGTACTTTATCTCAAACTGATTACCAAAACGACGACTTCTGCCAGCGGTCTGATTGCGTGAAACAAGATAATGACTTCCATTGTTCAAAGTATAGTCAGCCGTTTCTGAAGACCGAAAACCACGCTGGTCTTTATAAAGGGAAGTAAAGGTTAAAGCCAGTTCTGAATTCTTATGATTGTACTTTGCATAGAGCGTATTACCGCCATTCACAGTCGTAACAGAGTTCGATAAATCTGCTCCGAGCACGTAACCAGTGGTGTTACGCTTCGTCCGAATATCAATGACAAAGCCTATTCCGTCACCATATCGAACTCCCGGATTATCGATGAAATCAATGTTTTTCACAAGTTTTGGGTCCAGTGAAAGCAGGTCTTCTTTACTTGCCAAAGTTCCGTTCAGCCTAAGTTGAACACTTCCATTATTCGTCAAAGGCACAATGGTACGCATCACCTCGTCTACTCTGATACGTGGAAGAGACAGCTTTCCAAGCAGACTATAACCGTCCGTTGCAGCTTCTCGCTGTGCATCAGACGGTATAATCAGCAGGCCATCAAGCTTTTTCGTCACTCGTGCAGCCTCAACTGTCACCTCTTTCATCTCTACACTCTTTGCCGTCTTGTCGCTTTCTTTCTCATTCTGTGCACCAACAGGAAGTGCAAGAAAGCATAACAACAGCATCCATAAACCTTTTTCCATAGTCTTTGTTTTTTGCTACAAAGATAGAATCCACCTACTATCAGGACAAAAATAGTTACTGACAATTACCTGACAATAGCTAATTGAGGTCTGGTAAACAAGAAAAAGCACAACAAAAACTACTCAATAGCCCCCTATTAAGCATAATATTCCAATAAAGAATGCCTAAGATATATATTTTAAAGATGACACCTATTCCATTAAGAAAGACTATCCAACATTTTCTTTGAAGATGAATCAGAAGCCAATCGGTAACCATCACCCCTGTCAGCCACAATCTTTAATCCGCAACGCTCACTGACAATAGGCTTCAAACGACGGATAAGTGTGTAGAGCGTTTCGCTTGCATCGGGTTTCTTTGGCCAAAGCGTTTCACAGATAACTGCCTTCGACAACTTTCTATCAGTTGCATTGATAAACAGCTCCATTAGTTGCTGTTGCATCGGTGTAAAGGATATCTTCTCCCCATGCCAGTCACGAAAACTATGGTCAGAAGCGGCATATACCATTCTACCCAGCACCAATCTGCCTGCGCGATGACGACGAAAACACACGATAGATGCAGTCATCCAAACCAAGGCTAACAATAGGAAAGCAAAGGGTAAACGCTGATCTGACAAGCCCCACACCGTAGCGAAGGAACAATCAGCATAACTTTGGAATAAAAGCGAATGACCACCTGCCTGCCACCTCATCTGTCTACTGCACAGCGAATGACTATCTTCACCCAACGCATATGACACAAACGAACGACGTCTAAGGTCGGCTATCTGTAAATATTGCCGATAACTTTGTATGGTATCGGGCGTAATCCACGCCTCACGTTTCCCAGCGAGTGTCTTCGACAAAGCCTGATTCATATCCTGTACAATAGCCGTTTCAGCACAGTGATAGCTATCAAAGCCAGCCCATACTGCCGAGCAGACGAGTAACAAAAATATGATAACTGACGATATAGGTTTCATAGGCTTGTATCATAAAAAGTGATAGAATGTTTCGAGTTATTGTATGTTGCAAAGATAATATTTTATCTTATCAATGCCAAACGGAGTGCAAGAAATATACAATAAAACAGGTATAATCAGCAAATATTTACTGCACAAGACCTATAGATGCGCAAAATTATACAGTAAAATTTGGGCATTAAACTAAAAAACATTACCTTTGCACCCACGATTGTCCTATGGTGTAATGGTAGCACTACAGTTTTTGGTTCTGTCAGTGGTGGTTCGAATCCGCCTGGGACAACACAGAAAATCCGCGGATTCTTTATGATTCTGCGGATTTTTTAGTATCCGCTAATTCCTAAATTATAATTATAATGATTGAGCAACTATCTAAACTTCGTAAATCACTTTTGTTTATTGCAGCCTTTTTACTGACATCATTGCACATGACTGCTACTAATCGTGACTCTTTAGCACTGACACCTCCAATGGGTTTTATGACCTGGAACAAATATAAGGAGGACATCAACGAACAGCTTATCCGACAAATTGCTGATAAGATGGCGGCTGATGGCTATGCTGAAGCTGGATATAAATACATCTTCATCGATGACGCATGGCAGGGAGGACGCGACCGACGCAATAATATCATACCAGACCCAAAGAAGTTCCCAAGCGGAATGAAGGCACTCGCAGACTATGTTCACTCAAAGGGTTTGCTGTTCGGTATCTACTCTGATGCCGCTCAGCTCACTTGTGCTGGTTACACAGCCAGTTACGATTTTGAGGAACAAGATGCCAAGACCTTTGCTGAATGGGGAATTGACTATCTGAAATACGACTACTGCCATGCACCTTCTGACAGTGCTGTTGCTCACAAACGCTATAAGAAAATGGCTGATGCGCTACAGAATTCAGGTCGTAAGATAGCCTTGGGTGTCTGTGAATGGGGACAGTTGAATCCTGAGATGTGGGCTCGTCAGGCAGGTGGTTCGCTCTGGCGTGTGAGCTTTGACGTACGTGACATGTGGAAAGACATCGTGAAGCAGGGAGGTATGGGTATCATTGATATCATTAACATTACCGAACCATTTTATAAATACGCAGGACCAGGTCACTGGCTCGACATGGATATGCTCGTCGTTGGACTTGACGGAAAGGGTGGACCATCGAGCGATTTAGGTGGTGTAGGCTGTACTTATACTGAGTATCAGACACAGATGTCTATGTGGTGCATGTTCGCTTCGCCATTGGCAGTAAGCCACGACATCTTAAACGAGAACGCTGAAACACGTCGCATCCTCCTCAATAAAGAGATTATTGCTATCAATCAAGACGCCCTTGGCGAGGCAGCCCATAGAGTTGACTTCCGCGGTTCTTGTCGTGTCTACCTCAGAAACCTAAGTGGAAATCGTCAAGCTATTGCCATCATGAATCCTTCTGACACTCCTCAGCGTGTTCAGTTGCCACTTTCTATCCTCGGCAATGCGAAGGAATATAATTTCAGAGACGTATGGGAGCATAAGACAAGCCGCCAACGTAAGGCGTGGCAAGCCACCTTACAACCTCATGAAACAAAGGTCTTTACGGTTACAACACGTTAAACAGCATATTATTTTATAAAGAGAAGAATAAAAAAATAACATCTTTTTATCCTCAACCACTGGCACAGCATCTTCCTGCTGTGCCCGTTTTGTATTCCAATAACATCCTTTTATTATCATTCTAAGCTATTATTTAACATCGTGCTGTTGGTCCGCACCAATGGTGCGGATGCTAAGCACCAATGGTGCAAACGGCAAACACCAATAGTGCGGAGAACAAAATACCCTACCATATGTCAATAGAATAGAAACAACTCATACCAACCTCGAATTACGATTACCCTTTTCGGTAATCACTCCCCTCTCCTTTCGGAGAGGGGTCGGGGTGAGGCTGTTTATTTAAATTCCCCTATTCATTTGCTAATATCATGCTTTTTATCTATATTTGTACATTGTAACAAATACAAATTAGATAAATTCAGCAAATAAATGAAAGCTATAGAGATTCTTTTTCCTGTCTTCTTTATGATGTTCCTCGGTTGGTTGAGTCACAGAAGAGGTTGGGTAACAGCAGGACAGAACGAAGGAGCGAAGTCATTGGTATTTAATATTCTTTTCCCACTGCTCGTCTTTCACGTACTTGTAAAAGCAGAGTTATCGACGAATTTCATTTATGAGATTCTCTTTTTAGATGCCGCTTGGATTCTTGTCTACCTAATAGGTAAGAGCATAGCAAAACCCATCAGTGGACGTTATGCCCGATTGGCACCCTTCCTACTGATGACATGTGAGGGAGGCAGCGTTGCCCTACCCCTTTATATCGCATTGGTAGGAGCAGAGTACGCTGTGAACATCATCACTTTTGACGTTGCTGGTATCCTCATCAACTTTGGACTTGTGCCAGCACTCATCACACGACAGACATCAAAGAATGTGGCTTTCCTTCCTATGGCGAAACGAATTATTACAGCACCATTCATCGTTGCCGTTATCGTGGGTATTCTCGTTAATATGTCGGGCTTGTACCAATGGCTGATGGAGAACGAACTTCACAGAATCTATGACGATACGATGAACATGGCAATGACACCTATTGCGAGCATTATCCTCTTCACGCTCGGCTATGGATTCCACTTACGGGCAGCACAGCTCAAGCCACTTTTGGCATTGACAGTGGTGCGCCTTGTGCTGTGTGGGGCTATCGTAGGAGCCTTCTTCTTGCTGTTCCCAGAATTGATGGCAGTGAAGATATTCCTCGTTGGCGTACTACTTTACTTTGCTTGTCCAACAGGTTTTCCCGTACCGCTACAGATAGAAAGCCTTTGCAAAGATGAGGACGACGAAAGCTTTATGTCGGCTTTTATCTCCATCTTCATCGTGGTGGCAATGGTAGTATATACATTGATAACATTATTATTGATATAAATTTAAGGAGTGAAAGGGAGTTAAGGAGTGAAAGGGAGTTAAGACAATAGTATAATACAAAGGAGGTAAGGAGTTGAGGAGTGAAAGGGAGTTAAGACAATAGTATAATATAAATCCAAACATCAGATTTGAGACATCATAACATTTGTCTTAACTCCTTTCAACTCCCTTTCACTCCTTAACTCCTAAATTAAAAGAACATGAACGATAACGTAAAAAGTCCGTGGCCAGGACCAGCGGGAATGATACCCGTAACAAGTGGCAAAGCAGATGATGCAAATGTATTTAACCGTAACTACTTGGATTCTATCCATGTTGAGATGCGTGTTATTGATGCCATTGAGCCAACATTGAAGACAGTTATCTTCGGTGAAGAGTTCGATTCACCAATTATGATGCCTGCCTTCTCACATCTTAATAAGGTGCTGAAAGACGGCAAGAAACCGATGTTAGAGTATGCACGTGCTGCCAAAAAGCTGAATACAGTCAACTGGGTAGGTATGGAACCTAACGAGGAATATGCTGAAATCGCAGCCGAAGGAGCAAGAACAGTGAGAATCATTAAGCCGTTCGCTGACCATAATATTATTTTAGATGAGATTCAGTTTGCTATCAAACACGGTGCAATAGCTGTCGGTGTAGACATTGATCACGTCCCAGGAACAGACGGAAGATATGATGTTGTAGACGGTATTCCTCTCGGTCCTGTCATGCTTTCCGACCTCAAAGAATACGTGAAGGCTGCTGGTAACGTACCATTCGTTGCTAAGGGCGTACTCTCTGTGCAGGATGCTTTGAAGTGTAAGGAGGCAGGCTGTGCTGCTATTTTAGTCTCTCATCACCACGGACGTATTCCTTTCGGTGTTGCTCCACTGATGGTTCTGCCTAAGATTAAGGCAGCATTGGAGGGAAGTGGCATCGCAATCTTCGTTGACTGTGGTATTGATACAGGCTACGATGCTTATAAAGCACTTGCATTAGGGGCTGATGCGGTAGCTGTAGGCAGAGGAATCCTCAAGCCATTGCTGCAACAAGGAGCAGAAGGAGTTGAGGAGAAGGTACAAAAAATGAACGAACAACTTTCAGAGCTGATGATGTACACCTGCGTGAAAGACATTCGTTCATTCGATGCGTCTGTGCTTTATATCTAAGAAAATAGCATCTATAGAAGTTTACTTTTTCTATAGATGCTATTTTTATATTTGCCTTTTAATCCTAATGGGTAGCCTTATAATAAAGGTTCTTGTTTAATGACAGTCTAACCTCTGGATTACTTGAAGGATCAGAAATGGTGATACCCGAATAGGTATGAATGGGAACTACATGTCCAAAAACGTCCTTATCAAAAGTAGTATAATACGAACTTGTATTACCCTTTTCAGGTACAAGAAGGTTCAGCTGCTGGTTGAACCTTGCCAATAAAAGTGGGTCATTATGTAAGATTGTACGTACATAATCACCCATATCATAGAACTTTGTAGGATTATAACCATCCATACTTTGAAGGTTACTTTCAACAAATGGAGAGAGCGAAGATGACGTATTAACCTCCTTCATAAGGTTCACCATACCCTCAACCTGCGAACAATCAATTACACTGATTGTACCATAAGGATAAGAAGAGCCGTTATAAGTGTAGTTACTATAAAAGTTGATGAAGTCATTACAGATTCTATGATAATCTGGATTCACCTTTGACAGTTCACCCCACAAGAGCTTATACGGCATACCATAAGCCATAATTTCTGTTGGACAACCAACAATATAGTGCGTTGCATCACGCAGTTCGTAAGCAACTTCCACACCAGTCATGTTACAATCGTCGAAAAGAATATACTGGAACTTACCAATACCAGAATCTTCAATACCTTTTGTGAGGGTCGAGATATCAGTTTGATAATCTCCACCACCAAACCAACGCGTTGGAGGACCCACCAAATCTGTCTCTATATCACGTTCAATAGGAGAAGCGACAGAACGGGTAAGACGTGTACTCGCCTTTCCAGGAATCCAACCCATACCATGACATCCCACAATCAATGAGTAGTTCTTTGCTGGAGCTTCCAGCTTAACACGCTTAAAAATGCTTGTTATCCATCCTGTCGTATTTAACCGCAAACCTGACAATGTGTTGTTATAGACAGCAAGGGTATCGTTTATACACTTCCTGTTCTTATACTTAATTTTATATAGATAACCTTTTGATAGCGAATCTGAAATGAACACAATCAGCTGCTTATTCCCCAAGCCTCCTTGTTGCTCCACTGCTTGTTTAATATCATCGAGATTAGCATTAAAGAAGTTATTGAGATTATTTCTTACTACTCCGTCGTTTGTTACACCCGACCATGGCATATAAACAAAGATAGTATTCTCTACCTCGGCACCCGGTTGAGGTATTGGGTCTGGGTCTTCACTGCTACAAGAGGCAAAGACAACAAGCATTACCAGTTGTAAGAGAAGGAAGAGTTTCTTCATAATTAATCTTTTTAGGCCCATGAATATCCTAAAAGGAGCTATGGGAGTGGTTAATTAAAAAGCCTTGCAACGCCACAATGAGCATAGTAAGGCTTTTCATAGTTATGTATTATAGTTCGTAGATACTTACTTTACAATAATCAAAGAGTAGTTCTTCTTACCCTTCTGTACGAGGAGATACTTACCATCGATAAGATCCTCGGCTGTTACTGGCTGGTCAAAAGCTGCGAGTTTTTCCTTGTTGAGCGCTACGCCACCACCCTTAACGAGCTTACGCATCTCACTCTTACTTGGGAATATCTGCATACCTTCCTGATTGAAGACATCAACTGCAGGCTGACCAAGTACATCCTTTGATACCTCGTAATGTGGAACATCCTTGAAGACATCAGTAAAGGTCTGCTCGTCTAACTGCAACAAGTTCTCCTTTGTACTCTTACCAAAGAGGATGTTAGAGGCTGCTATCGCCATATCAAGGTCTTCCTGAGAGTGAACCATACGGGTAACTTCCTCTGCAAGACGGTACTGAAGTGTACGACGACCTGGGTCTTGACGATGCTCTTCAATAAGATTATCGATAACATCCTTCTCCAAAGAAGTAAAGATCTTGATATACTTCTCGGCATCATCATCACTAACATTCAACCAGAACTGATAGAAGGCATATGGTGTTGTACGGTTGCGATCGAGCCATATATTACCGCTTTCGGTCTTACCAAACTTCTTACCATCCGCCTTTGTTATCAGTGGACAAGTAAGGCAATATGTCTCAGTTTCGTTACCTAAAGTACGACGGATAAGCTCAGTACCAGTAGTCATATTACCCCACTGGTCATTACCACCCAACTGCAACTTAACACCAAACTTCTCAAAAAGATAGAGGAAATCGTAACCCTGCAGAAGCTGATAGGTGAACTCAGTAAAGCTAAGTCCATCGCGACTCTCGCCACTCAAGCGCTTCTTCACACTATCCTTAGCCATCATATAGTTGACAGTGATGTGCTTACCAACCAATCGAGCGAAGTCAAGGAAGGAGAAGTCCTTCATCCAGTCATAGTTATTAACCATCTCAGCCTTGTTTGGCTCGTTGCCATCGAAGTCAAGGAACTTACTTACCTGCTTCTTGATAGCCTCTTGGTTATGGTAAAGTGTTTCTGTATCAAGGAGGTTACGCTCCTGACTCTTACCAGAAGGGTCACCAATCATACCTGTAGCACCACCAACGAGGAGGTAAGGCTTGTGTCCACAACGCTGCAAATGACGCAACATCATGATACCACAAAGGTGACCGATGTGCAATGAGTCAGCTGTTGGGTCAGTACCCAAGTAAGCTGAAACCATCTCTTTCTGAAGCATTTCCTCGGTACCTGGCATCATTTGAGCCAGCATACCACGCCAACGGAGTTCTTCTACAAAGTTCTTCATCTATATCTTTATACTTTAAGGAGTCAAGGGATAGAAGACTTTAAAGGCATTGCACCCTTTCTTCATAAGCCTCAACTCTGTATTAATATTCTATTGTGAGCATCGTTAGGGCACTGGGTCATAACCACTACCGCCCCACGGATTGCATCTTAATATACGCCAAATTGTTAGAGCCAAACCCTTAAAAGGTCCATGCTTTAGGATAGCTTGTCTACCATACTCCGAACAAGTAGGAGTGAAGCGACAAGAAGGTGGCGTAAAAGGGGATATGAACTGGCGATAAAAGAGTATCGGAAGTATCAACAGCCATGATAAAACACGTGTGAAAAGACACCATAGCTTAGCAAAAACATTATGAGACAGCTGCTCACGTGGCATACTCTCGTTTCTCTCCTTCTCATCCATCATATCCGTTCTCCTATTCTTTGAAGCAGGTTACAGACCCGCTGTTCAATTGTAACAGAATCCATCAATTCGTTTGAAAGCCATATAAAAGCTATCAACAACTGCTTATCTGTTTGTTCGTTCACACGGAGCGTGACAAAACTCTTGTGCTTACGATAAGCCTCACGCACCTGCCGTTTAACCCTATTGCGCTTTACGGCACGTTTGAAATGCTTCTTCGGAACACTGACTAACACCTGTACATTCGACTCCATGACCGTTTCTTCTGGTGCTGAAGTCTCCGACTCACAGTCAATTAATCTGTAGACAGCCTTCAAAGGAAATGCTGTCATCGCATGACTTCCACCAGTTCCAAAGAGCGTATCTATGAGCTTCTTGCTACATAGACGTTCTCCTTTTCTTAGTCTTTCTTCATGCTTTTCCATTCCTTATCAGCCTTTATTTACCGTATGTCCGGTACTGATGTCGGCTCCTTCCCCATCCTTTCAGATGAAGCAGAAGCCGTTATACTATTTATTCTTCTTCTCTTTCTCCAAGAAAGCACGCAATGCACCTGTCATAGAAGGATACTCCTGCGATGGAGCCTGAAGGTCAAGTCTTAATCCTTGTGCCTCAACTTCCTTCGCTGTAGCGGGACCAAAGGCAGCTATCTTGATGTCTCCCTGCTCGAAGTTAGGGATATTCTCTTTCAGAGCCTTTACTCCTGTTGGGCTAAAGAAGACAAGCATATCATAATCAAAGTTCTTAACTTCTTCCTCTGTTAAGCCATTGCTCACCGTACGATACATCACACATTCCTTGTGCTTGAGCTTATTTGCATCCAACAACTCGCTCAGAGCCTCCGTATGTACAGAACTCTGCGGAACAAGGTACTTCTCAGTCTTATGCTTAGTCATTGTAGGGATAAGACTATCAATCTTTCCCGTATTACCAAAGAACACCTTACGTTTGCGGTACTGAACATACTTCTGGATATAAAGAGCAATCGTTTCAATCACACAGAAATACTTCATATCCTCTGGGATAGTGACACGCATTTCCTTAGCGAGATTAAAATAATTGTCTACAGCATGACGAGAAGTAAATACCACAGCGGTATAATCCAACAGGTTTATCTTCTGCTGACGGAACTCTTTCGCTGAGAGTCCTTCCACTTTAAAAAATGGTCTGAAAACCAGTTCCACTCCCAAGTCTTCCGCTATGTCGTAATATGGCGACTTTTCGCTTGACGGCTTTGGCTGTGAAACCAAGATCTTTTTTATCATCGTGTCCTAAAAGTTTATTATCAAATAGTTATCTGTAATGAACAAAACGCCCCACAATACCATCAACGGCATCAATTCGAGCGCACAAAAGTACAAAATTATTTGCAGACTGGCACCCATTCTCTTAAAAAAGATACTGTAACTCTTATAAAAAGCAAGCATTTTGACGCATAACATAACAATTAGTGTATAAATCAATGCTGCATGGAGTGACAAAGAGAAGTAAACCAGTAAGAGTACTATCGGGAATAATAAGACTCCTTCCAAAGAGGAAAGAAACACCTGTGTTCGCCTCCATTGTCCATTATTTTTCCTATCAAAGAACACCCAGTTTACGAATCCATAGACCAGATACTTGAATAGGAAATAAGCGACAAACACACCAAAAAAGCATCCTATCGCTCCAAGTTGTGTATCATTCGAAAGCCTACTGCCCCCTAAATCTCGCGCAAATAAATAATAGAGAATACTTCCTAACAAAGAGGTTTGTGCTATCAAGATAGTCTGAAAGCGCATCTCTTCATTCGTTTCAATAGCCAACTCCTTACTACGACTTACACGAAAGAAACTCTTTATCTGTCGTTCTATGAAATTTCTCGATAGAGAAAACGCCACCATCGCCATCACAAAACAACCTAAGAGCATTGCTGCAATAACATTATCATTGCTTACAGCATAAGGAGCAAGAACGCCCGAAACTCCATCAGCATGATTGTTTCCTCGTTCTAACTTGAAAAACTTATTCCCTTTAAAGTAGCCTTCTTCTGCAAATTTGAAGTCCGTCAGCTGAAACTTCTTCTGTTTTTTAGGGCGCAACAAGATAGACGAGTCAGTTTTCTGACCCGCCTTACCCTCAGAATCGACATTCGCCTTCTTCCCTGCTGCCAATGTTGACTTTAGCAATAGAGAAGGGCGAACAATGGAATCAGTTGTCGGCATTATCTATTAGAGTCCGAATGTCTTTTTAATATCCTCTACTCGATCGAGCTTTTCCCAAGTGAAAAGTTCAATATCAACTGTCTTAGTATCATGATAACGGCTCTCAAAAGTCTTCTGAACAACCTCATTCTGGCGTCCCATATGACCATAAGCAGCAGTCTCCAGATACATTGGCTGACGAAGTTTCAGTGTCTTCTCAATAGCCTTTGGACGAAGGTCAAACAACTTCTTCACCATCTCTGCTATCTCGCCATCAGTAGCCTTCACATGTGAACGACCATAGGTATTCACATAAACGCTAACAGGCTCAGCAACACCAATAGCATAAGCCAACTGTACGAGAATCTCATCACTCACACCAGCTGCCACCATATTCTTTGCAATATAGCGTGTAGCATAGGCTGCAGAACGGTCTACCTTACTTGAGTCCTTACCAGAGAAGGCACCACCACCATGACCGCCTTTACCACCGTAAGTATCAACAATAATCTTACGACCAGTCAAACCAGTATCACCATGAGGACCACCAATCACGAACTTACCCGTTGGATTGACAAGATACTTGATATTGTCGTTGAACAAGGCAAGTACTTTCTCCGATGTTATCTGTGCCTTTACACGTGGCATAAGGATTTCAAGTACATCCTTATGTATCTGCTCTACCATCTCTTTATCAGCCTTCAACTGTGCCTCACGTGAGTCGTCAGCAGGCTTGATAAAGTCGTCGTGCTGTGTTGAAACAACGATAGTGTCAATTCGCTGTGGGATATTGTCATCGCTATACTCCACTGTCACCTGACTCTTTGAGTCTGGACGGAGATAAGTCATCTGCTTACCTTCCTTGCGGATGTCAGCCAACGTGGTCATAAGGAGGTGTGCCAAGTCGAGTGTCACAGGCATATAATTGTCTGTCTCGTTACATGCATAACCAAACATCATACCCTGATCACCAGCTCCCTGGTTCTCAGCATCACCATTGTCAACGCCACGGTTGATATCATCACTCTGCTCATGAATAGCAGAGAGAACACCGCAGCTATTGCCATCAAACTGATACTCAGCCTTTGTATAACCGATTTTGTTAATTGTCCTACGAGCAATTGTCTGAAGGTCAACATATTCCTTAGACCTTACCTCACCCATAATCACTACCTGACCTGTAGTATTAAAGGTTTCTATAGCGCAACGTGCATCCTCATCATATGCCAAGAACTGGTCGAGCAATGCGTCGCTTATCTGATCGGCAACCTTATCTGGGTGTCCCTCAGATACTGATTCCGATGAAAACAAATATGCCATATATTTATCTACTTTTTATGTTTGAATTTACTACTAATTCTCTGTTTAAGTGTGCAAAGTTACTGCAACTTAGCGGGATAACAAAATAAATAAGTAAGATTTATACATTATTGGGTGATAGATGATGGGTGATGGGTGGTGAATATTAGGTGGTGGGTGGTGAATGTTGGGTGGTGATGATTAGTGAATAGTGGGTGGTGAGTGGTGAATGTTGGGTGGCGATGATTAGTAGTATTCGATGTTAAACGATGAATGATAAAGAAAATACAATCAAAGATTACCCTTTCAAAATCTACTTTATTTGAGAAGTCAATAATTACATCGGAACTATTTTAGTATTATTGTCGCATAATTTGCGACGATATAAACCTTAAATCGTCGCATAAAATGATTCTTCTGTTAAATATGTGGACACTTTTCGTATTGCTTTAACAGAAGAACCAAAGTTACTCGCTAAACAAAAAACATTGCTAAGATTGTCAACTATCTATCTTATTATTATCCTCTGACATTGAAAACCATTTCTTTTTATACTTCGAAAATATGCAGATAAGGATTTGAAAAATCATTACATAATTTCAAAGAAAACATCTATAACTAACGGCA